>CAZBYM010000143.1:0-8972 GCA_964495745.1 uncultured Chryseobacterium sp.
CGGAAAGATTTTTTACTTGCTCGAGATATGGATATTCAAGCGCAACACCATTCTGAATCAAAGATGCAAAGAAGCCATTTAACCGACGAGTGTCTTCGGAATGTGCTGCAAAGATCACAACGTCTGGTTGAAATGCAAATACTTCGTGATCACACATCCATACGTGCTGGAATAAATGATAACCTCCTACACTAAAATTCAGAATTTCAATCGAGCTGATTGAATCAGAAGGTATCAACAAACTATTCAGTTGATTTTCAATCAATGATTCAAAATTTTCTCCATCATTTACACCAACTCCCATTTCATATGAAGCTCCAACAAGCGCAATCCGGAATGTGCCTTCGGGTTTAATTTTTGAATATTCTTTATCGCGCATTCCCCATTGATTTGTGGCGATGGAGTAAGTGCCTAAATTTGATTTTACATTTGGCAACAATCTTCGCTGCAACAAGTTGTCCGTAAACGTATAGAATACTTCATCTCCCTCGCGTCCAGGCTTCACTTTAATCCGGACTTCCCATGGATTATTGCGCGTGGGATCTTCCAATAATTGTTCGTAATAGCCTTGCTCCGCATTCTCCCGGTCATATTGACTTAGTTGCTGTGAACTCATTATCAAAAGAAAATCTTTCGTAGTTGACGGCAGTGAATTATTTATTTTAGGAATGAAAGGCATAAGCAAAAGGGCTGTTATTCCAAAAGTGAATAGTGTTGTCGCACCAAAGTTCAATTTGCGATCTAGGGAAAGTCCATAACGATCAGCAGTATAATGAATCGCCACACCAACCAGCAATAGAGAGGCGATGATTCCGGTAATAATTCCGTATTGGATAGCCGTACCTTCTGTGAAATGTCCAACCAGATAACTCCAGGAAGAAATACTTTTGCTATTCCATAGCGACCATAAAAAGCTCATGAATAGATTAACCACTATAATACCTCCTACGATTCGCAATGATCGTGTCAATGTCCAACCACGCAATCCTTTTATTTTCGTCAACGGAAATTTTTCTTCAAGTACAAGATTGATGGTGATCACCATCCCAAGTGACATCCAGTAGAGAAAATCAATCAGTGTTATCGGAAACCAACCAAGTACCCAAAACGATTGCCATGAATGCAGCAACCATGTAATAATAAATATGATCAAGCTTGTGACAAGAAAAGGATTGAAGCTTTTAATCTTCCGAATCTTGAACCAAATCGGATAGAAAAATACTTTCGTAATAAAATCTCTCCAGTAAATATTCATGCGTCTCCAGATCTGTCCAAATGTTGGCACCAAAAAAAAGTTATCGAAAATAGCAGGGAGATTGTATCCGAAAAGATGAAGTGTGCCTAGAGCAATATTGAATATTCCGGAAATCCGAAGGATGAGAGTATATCCTGTTAGCAGGAATATCAAAAAATCAATTGGACCGTGAAGTGCAACAGGTGAAGGACTGACATACATGTAGATATAGCGATAAATCAGCAAATGAAGCACGCCGCGTAAAATTGCCCGTATTCCTTTTCTCCAGATCACTACCGTTGGAGAATCGTATTGTTGATCCAGGAATGATTTGTAATCAACTATTGGGAACAATGGAAAACAGAGATTTGGCAACATAAAAAAATAGCTCAGCCGTTGCCACCAGGTCCGTTCTATTTTCTCATGACGTATTTCATGCATGTAGAGAATCATGCGAAACATCAGAAACAATCCTGCTACAGTCGAAAGCAATGTTAAGCGTGGCATGTAAAAGATCTGCATGCGTGCGGCAATGAGCAAGAGCATGCCCAGAATCACAAGGCACAATCTCCACTTATACTTAATCGGGAGATGTGCAGTGATGAGAAAGATGAGAATCACAACAACCGCAAGCCCACCGGGAACTGGACCAACCAATGCTATCATGGCTCCAACTGTCGTCAAGACAAAAATTGCATTACGAAAACGAAGTGGCGCGACAGAGTGAATGATAAATCCTACAACGAACCACGGTAGCAATTCAGTCAACCCATTGCGTGGCTCGAGTTGATAAAAATAAATTACGGCGAACAATGCGCAAACCTGGATTAACACAAGAATAAACTGAGCAATAGTCGCTTGCTTATATCCTGTCCAAGATGGCTCAGGAAAAAGTTTGGTTACAGATCTACTCGATGGCATAACCTGCTTTTATCAGCGTTTCAGCATTGTGTTGATCATTCAGCACGATTTGTAAATCATCCTTTGAAAAGCTTCCCTTCCAGGCGTTGGATTTTCCTTCTCTGAAAAACAAATCACCACTCTTCTCTTTGAACAAACTTCCTGTTTCCTTCTCCTGATTTCTCAACTCATCAAATTGACATCGTTGTGCAACATCACGCAAATTATTTTTACCCGAATAGTTAGTGAAAGAGGCAATTTTCGCAAGTTGATCCTCGCTGTTCTTAAGTAATGATTCGTAATGCAAAATCAATATGCGGTTAGGATAACGTTTGCCAAATTCAAATGCTTTGTCAACATGATTTTTCCAGGCTCCAAATGGATGGGTCTGATCTACTTTTCGAACAAAATCCGAAAAAGAACCGAAGAACTCCTTCAGCGATTTTTGATAATGATAATAGGAAACAAGAACGTCCCGATAATCCCGAACTACATAGATGATTTTCGGATAATCCTCCAGCTCGCAATCGTGAACTTTAATAAATCGGGGACTCTTGGCTTTGTTAACTTTCTCGGGTGCCATATAGATGTCCGGAACGAATTCATCAATGTTTTTGAAATGAATATTTTCTCCGGTGGAATACAGATTAGCCAATAAAAACCTTACCCACGTGTTTCCTGATTTCGGATACGAAACAATGAATGTATCATCCGCACGAATTTCATCAATCGCCAGACGAAATGCTGCACGATCAAACATTCCGAGTTTCGAAAGTACGAACCGATAATATTGTTTAATTGTTCGTGGCATCAGCTCCAGTTCATATTACGGTTAATCAAACTGTACAATCGCTCATTGTGCGGTTTGTAAAATTCCGCCAACTCTTTTCTACTAGAAGCAGGAATTCCATCTTCAATTTTTCCTTTGTTGTAGTTTTCAAATTGTGCCCCAATAAATTTCGGAAGCTTAAGAAAATCAATTACTGCAGAATAGATTTTCTCCGGTTCAGAAAACAAATCTTCACTCTTTAGTATCAGAAATTGCTCGCGAGAAAAGTGTTTGAACCATTCTTCCAGGTAGTTCGCGTAAACACCATGACTCCTATAAGAAAGCCGTTGCATTATGTAGCTATGATAACTGACATCCAGCATTTTTACCAACTCTCTTTTCATCCGCTCATCTTCGTATTTCAATGCGTCTTCGAACGAGAGCGATTCGAATTTATGCCAAACACACATTCTGTAATTGGACCATGCCCGCTCAATGGGATTACGAAGCAGAAGAATAAGTTTTGCGTTTGGATAATGTTCTTTCAATCGAGATGCGGCAACTGGTGACGCAAAATAATTTGGTGTAGAATCGAAAGTTATCGGATTCGAAATGCCATTCTTTTTCTCGTAAAAAAACTGATAAGCAGAATGTGCAAAATGTGCCTTGTACCACGACTTTCCTTTCGAGTAATTCACCGAATTATTGAAAAAGTAAATATCCTTTCGTTGAGGTTGAATTATGCTCGGATGTTGCGACAGATACTGTGCCATCGAGGTTGTCCCTCCTTTTTGAACCCCAATAATGAATGCAGTAGGCTCAATTCGTGAGGATGCTGTAGCGAAATACCATCGCCCCAACTTTGGGAAAAGATGCCGCCCTTCCAGCAACTCATGATCATATTGTTCAAAAACTTCTGCCACGGTCATACAAAGTAAGCAATCACCGCCGAATTTTAGCCCCAGCTTTGTTCAGGAAAGGTTATTTTTGAATTCGATGCGCAAGTTTGCCCATATCATTAATCCGTTTGATGCCCCAACTGGCTCACATTGGCGACTTGCCCGGGAGGTTACTTTCGCATCTATAATCAGAGCAAAGAAAGAGGCGGAAGGAAAAGTCGTTGTCAACTTACTCTCAGCTCAGTTTACACGCGATCGTGTGCTCGTCCCAACGGAGTTTACTCCCACTCTGGATCTGGATCGTGATGTGACTAATGTAGCTGGTTTCAAATCACCAAGACCGCTGCCCTTATTGCAGGATATTCTTAACCGATTAGCTTCGAATGTAGAGTCGGAATACTTGATTTATTCCAATACTGACATTGCTGTCATGCCTTCATTTTATATCGCAATAGACGAATTAATTAATCAGGGTTATGATGCAATTGTAATCAATCGAAGATGTATTTCAAATAAATTCACAAGTGTTGATCAACTCGATTTGATGTATTCAGAACTCGGAACAATGCACACCGGTTATGATACGTTCGTAATTCATCGGTCTTTGGTTGAGAAAATCAATTTGAAAAATTTGTGTGTTGGAATTCCAATGGTTGACACAGGATTGATTCACCACTTGTACGCGTTCGCAAATAAATTCAGACTCTGTACGGAGAAACATCTCACGTTTCACCTCGGTGAAGAACTAATCAGAGATTGGGGCGACGCAGAGTACATCAATCATAATCGTAGAGAGTTTCTCTCAATTCTTCGTGAATTGAAACCTCATTTGAATATCAGCAATATTCCTGGCGCGAATCTTCCTTTCTTTTCTCGACATTTCAAATGGTTGATGAATCCAACTTTTGATTATCCAACAATGTTCAGTTTGGATTTTGCACAATGGAATCGTCCTCGAAGAAAGCGAATACCAAAAGAAGTTTCTGGATTTCGCCAACGATGGGCGACATGGATGATTGCAAAAGTAAATTTTCGTGATCGCGATCTCGAATAGTCGCTTCAAAAGAATGGAATGTATTTAATCACCTGATTAATTAATCTGTTTCTCCGTGTAAACTTCTCTACACGTTTGAGAAAATCCAAAGGCAATTCCTGCTGAGTCTTTTCAATTCGCTCTTTCATTATTCGGTAAAGTTCAATGTCGAGTGAATTGTACTTTCGGATACAAGCAAGAGTTTCATCATCAATTTTTGAAATTGGAATTCGCGTCTGCCCAACTCGTTTGCGTCTGTAATAAGGTCGTTTCCATCCGTATCTATCGGATAGCTGCATAAGAAAAGTGTCGAAATTATGCTGAAGACCAATTAATGGAAAGTGTTTTTCAAGATTGGTAATTGCTTTATTCAACATTTCCTCATCGCACCAGTCATATGCGCGATCGAAATTTCCAGATAGAAAACGCACCATGCAATTATTCAGATTGAGAATAAGGCCACTCTCAACAAGTTCTTTGATTGTGTATTTTTTCTTGTGAAACTCGTGATGAAACGGATGTTTATCGCTTTCAACTATGTAATAATAACCGGAAACAACGCGATCCACGGGCTCACGCAGAATAGTAAAATATTCCATACTTCCCTCGGTAAACCCGGAATGAATTCCAAAAGGTACGTGTCCTTTCAGAATCTTAATTGTATTCCGTTGCTCTGCAGATAGGCCCGTAAAAGTGTCACCTTGAAATACATTGTAGATGCTCATCATCTCAGATTCCCTGTATTGACGATGAATAACATCATTCAAAGTTGTCCCTGCAGTTTTCGGGATATGAAGAAAAATAAGATGATCGGGCTTACTCATACTCTGAGTTTATTTATCCTCCGTATTAACGCCAAGATTATTCCCGGCATTCGCTTCAGGACAGGATATTTCAACTGCTGCCTCTGTAGTTCAAGAATTGAAAGTACATTCTTACTGATATTCTGACGTGATTCTTTATAATCATGCAGCAACACGTCAACGATTAAAACCAATCTCTGTTCTTTTGTTTTATTCCATGATCGATGATTGTGCGCATCACAAAAAGCAATCCACTTACCAACTTCCCAGGAACGCGACTCGCCGTTTACCTCAATTCCACAGTCGGGTAGAGGAGAAGGAATCACCAATCCCAGATGACAACGAACAACGGCACTCGTATCACCTAGGTGTGGAAGGATTTCGGTTTCCGTTGCAAGGCGTGCGATTGCAGCCGACAAAAATCCGGGAATATGTGTTAGAGCATTTTCTGTTAAAGGAAGCATTTCGCAAATTGCTCTATCGCGAATTCCCCACTTGTACAAATGAATAACATTCCAGACTCCTTCACCTCGCACAAGTGATGTATTAAAATAAGGCTCTGATGAAATTGCGCGGCCATTCAAAAATTGCTCGATCTCAGACTTTATCTCTGTGAATTTCGATTCAATTTCCACCAAGCCATTTATTTCACGTGGATCAAAAAATGCGGGATACTTCCCTCGGTATTCTTTGCCCGAATACGAGTACCAAATTGGTTCCACAGTTGGTGATCCTGCTTCTTGGCTCGCTGTCATTTCTGTGGAAATCTTATTTGAGAATCAGCTTTTGAAACTACAGAAAATAAAAGTTTCGACTGTGAAGACTCTGGAAGCCTATTGTAAATGTGAATGATGTTCTTGCTCGCTGGATGGTCTTGGTCATCAATCACGCAACTAATCTTGGAGTCAACATTCTCAGCCAGTTTTAACTTCAGCTCTCGGGTTGATTCGACATAATCTGCCTCTGTTAATTCGTAGATCTGATTAGTCAATTCTTCTTGCCCGTTGAGTAATTTGTATCCAAGTCGCTGATTAAAAATGATCGCACGATGGTTGTCACGCAAAATACGAATCTGTGTTTTTCTGAAACCAAGCAAAAACGAAATATCCGTCAGCAGAACAGCAGCGGCAATCGGAAACATGGTTCCCCAATAAGAATTGTCCCAGAAAAACATGCCACCATTCCCGGTCGTCATTGCTGTCCAGTCAATATCTGCTCCACTGATCAGGCCAATTTTTTTCTCCCCATCCCGGATCACAAAATAATTGTTGTTCTCATTATCAATCCGCGTGAACCAAATCTGTTGTTGTACTGGAGTAATTTCTTCACGGAATGACATGTATTCCTGAACTTCGGGAGAATTGCGCTTTTGTCGGACCAATTCCAGATCAGCTGATTTCAATCGTTCAAGTACAACTCCGTATCCGGAAATAATCATACAACAAGATAGTAATTGAACGGGTGAATAAAAGTTAAGTTGGCAGGAAAATTCTGTGACGTGTAAATGGTACTGCTAGATTTTCCGATCAATCGAATAGGAAGGACGTCGGCTTTGCAGATTGTAAATCTTGTACAAGTACTGACCAATTATTCCCATGCAGAACATCAACAGACTTGCGGTAAATAGAATAGTTACGATTTGTGCAGTAAAACCAGGTTCAACATCATACATGAACTTGCGATAAACAAATCGGATACCCAGGGCAAAAGTAAATAATGAAGAAAATAGCCCTAGCCAAATCATAATGCGGAGCGGCACTGCAGTGTAATTGATGATCGTGTCAAAATATATTCCGCAAAGTCTCCGGAATGTATAACCTGATGTTCCAATTTTGCGCTCATGATGCTCGACCTGCACCTGCTCAAATCGCGAAGTATACCAATGTAGAATTTCGTCTATGAAAATGTGAGCGTGATTTTTATGATATGCAACATGGTCCGCAATGCTTCGCTTCATTAAACGGAAAGAACTTCCGGTGCCAAAATTGCCAACAACAACTTTCGAACTTTTCCTTGCAAAACTTCCTCCTGCATTGCGCAGAGTACTATGTTGTTTCACTTCATAAATTCCATACACCACGTCTGCATCAGAGGACTTAAATTTCTCTATCAACTTAGGTATTTCAGATGGCGGATGTTGAAGATCATCATCCATTGTTAATACGCATGAACCTCTTGCAAAAGAAAAACCGCAAACTATCGCGTTGTGTTGCCCGAAGTTCTTTGATAAGCGCACACCAACAAGTTTAGACCCGAATTTTTGTTTCAGTTCTTCAATTTTCTTCCAACTTGCATCTTTACTTCCATCATCAACCAGAATGATCTCAAACGATATTCCTGTAACGTGCTTCTCAATTCCAGTGCATAAATCTTCAAGCGAAGATTCGCTGTTGAAAACTGGAATAACAATGGAGAGTTCAGGATTTTGCATGATTGTTTACAAGAGAATTCCTCCGTCCAAAATAAGATTAATTCCTGTGACCCATCTTGATGCCGGAGAAAGCAGAAAAACCACCGCATTGGCAACATCATCCGGATATCCTACCCCGAGAAGATACTTGGAAACGTGATTGTCCATTTCTTCTTTGGAAACCATTTCTTCCGCGCGATCATACATCGGAGTTTTTACCATCGCCGGTGCAATACTGTTTACTCTGATTTTTTGAGCATGTAGTTCTTGTGCAAGAACTTTCACAAACGACTCAAGTGCCGCTTTCGAAGCTCCATACATCGCTGCTCCTCGCTGTGGTCTTCCGGAAGAAATTGAACTCATGTAAACTAATGAACATTCAGCTTTTATTTTCTTCTCTTTCAACAATGCCGAAGTCAATAATACAGGCGCTTCAAAATTGACATTCATGGTTTGATCCATTTTTTGCTGATCAAGAAATCGAACAGGAAATGGATGAACAGTTCCCGTACAGCTTACAAATCCATCAATCCCTGGAATTGAACTGGCCAGTTGATGACGACCCTCTGGAGTGCTGATATCCGCGATTACAATTGAATCTTCATTCAGATTGCATTTCTTTGCAGTTTTTAAAAGTCGTTCTGAGTTTCGCCCACTGAGAATTACTTTTCCTCCCATTTCAGTTATCCGCCATGCAGTGTGACTTCCGATTCCTGAAGATGCGCCGGTTATCAAAATGGTCTTGCCGTGAAGATGAAAAGGTGTGCTCATATCATTTGTACTGGAGGACAAACCAGATTATCGGTTTCAAGATAACATGATCCCCACGATAAACCAACTCCAAATGAAGCCAGCAAAAGCCGGTTATGTAATTCACGTTGATTTTGGAACAATTCTACTATTGTAAGTGGAATAGATGCAGAG
>CAZBYM010000144.1:0-8926 GCA_964495745.1 uncultured Chryseobacterium sp.
CTGCGGGCTTGTTCATGAATGATGTTCCGTGGGGATTGCATTACGTGCTCGATAGCTCCGGAGTGCAGTTGTCGTTGACGAATTACGTTAAAGGAGTTGAGACAAGAATGGAAGACGACGAAATTCTTCAGGCGATTGGATTTGCGAAACAACCTCCTCTAACTCCGTGGACCTGGAAAGAATTCACACGAGAAGGATTAACTTATTACGAGCAGGGAAACGAAACACACGTAGCCTACTACTATCGTGGCTTGGGCATGATTGATGTCACGCAGCTCAAGGAATCGGCAGGCAAGAAAAAAGCAATTGGATTCGGATTTCCCTACATGCCATTCTGGAGTACATGGAGCAAATATTCGCTGCATTATGCAGACGGGAAACATTTGACAACAGCAACCGAATGTGTAAATGGATCTTGGAGCAACACTCAAACGTTCGATGAAAGTGGTGCGCTAATCTCACTGAGCATCGCATCCCGAAATGAACTCACTACATTTTATGGTAACGGATTGCTCAAGCGGCAGGAAAAACCAATTTACTACAATTACTCACGAGAGGAATTGGTGAAAGTCCGCGAACCGAAACGAGATACTGCATTCAATTGGGATCAAAATGGAATTCCGGTTTCCAGAGAGATCTACGGAATTTATGGCCAGTTGAAATGGATTATTTACTCCAGGGCAGGGAAATCAGATTCAGTTGTTCCGAATTTGAAATATCGTCAGGTGTTTGTTGAACCTGTTCCCGGAAAACAAATTGAAATTCTCGACGATGATGTAAATCTTCCGGGCGCTTATCGCATAGAAGACGTTACAGGATTGTTAATCGCTAAAGGAAATCTTAATTACGGAAAAAGTGGTTTGTGGATCGAATATGATCCGCTAACAGGAAATGAAGTGCTTCGTCAGCATTATTACAATGGAAAACCACATGGTGAGGGCAAATATTTTGCTCATTACCCGAACGGAAATCCAAAAGCAAAAGGGAAATACAACGATAACGAACAACAAGTTGGCGTTTGGAAAACCTATGATAGCAAAGGGCGATTAGAATCACGGCACCGGTTTAACAGTGATGGTTATCCTCGTGGGTTTTCATATTACAGAACTTGTTGCAGGAATAAACACGGGCGGATGCGATTCTGCCTCACGTTTCGCACTGGCAAATGGGGAAATATTCGATTGCTCAAGTGTCACACTAGGTTTAACCCATTTCCAATTGATTGATCATTGTAGTTGGAGAATAAATTGTGCCGTGGTGAAACTTCAATGATTTTTGCTGTAAATTTTTCTACGCGGCGACACGGTGCGTCAGCTTGAATGCTGTAGTTCTAAACCCACGCGGCCACGGCGGAGCGAGATAAATTTGCATTCTGCAAATTCTTTCTATTAACAGAAACTGAGTTCGTGAATTGAATTGCAAAGCAATTCTCAGACGACCTCGCCGTGAACGCGTGGGCTTAGAGTTAGAAATGGGTATTAATTGCGCCGTGGCGCCGTGTAAAAATTCCTCTCCTCGTCATCGCAGAGAAATTGTTGAAAACAAGCTTTAGGATGCCGGACGACAACCACGAAAATGGTTGTGAGTTTTGACCCGCTTTCGTAACAAATCTGCCGGTGAAAATGCTTCTCAAATCACATGTACATTGTCCAAATCCCCCGATTACCCACTCATAACACAATAATTCCCCCGTCACAGCGTATATTTGCGCACACTTTCGACCCTGGTGAATATATACTCTCGTAAGCAACGTTGGAAATGGCTGTTATTCGCGGCCGTTCTGGTTATTGTTGCATTCTCATTGTGGTTTTCGAGCAGATTAGTTTCCAAGATTTCTGAGAGCGAAAAACGCAATGTAGAGTTGTGGGCTGAAGCGGTGAAACGAAAAGCAATGATGATGGAAGCTACGAATCAGCTTTACATCAAAATTGCGCGGGAAGAACGCAAGAAAGTCGAACTCTGGGCTGAAGCCAATCGCCTGCTTTCTGTTGATGCTGTTGTTGAAGAACCCAATGCATTAGGATTTGTATTGCAGGTTCTTCGTGGAAATGAAACTGTGCCTGCCATTCTTGTTGACGAAAATGGAAGAATCATCATGTCGCGGAATATCGATTCTACACAAGCGAAAACGAAAGAAGGCTTGCTGGAAGAATTGGCGATCATGCGCAAGCAACACGATTCTATTCCAATTGATGCAGGAGAAGGAAGAACACATTACGTTTTCTACAAAGATTCGGAAGTGTTCAATGAGATTCGGATTTCATTTGAAGACAATGAACGCTCTTTCATTAAAGAAGTTGCGAGCAATCCTGCGTCCGCTCCCGCGATTTATACAGATTCTTCCTCGAAAATAATTATCGCTTACGGAAATTTAGATACGATTCGTATCAAGCAGGATTCAACTTTTCTTGCTACACAATTTCAAATGCTGAAATCCAGCGGCGATACAATTGAAGTTTCGCTTGGTCCCGGCAAGAAAAATTTCATTTACTACATGGAGTCGCCACAACTTCAACAATTGCGGTACTTCCCTATTTTTCAATTCGCAGTAATCGGAATGTTTCTCATCGTAGCGTATTTGTTATTCAGTACATCCCGCAGGGCCGAACAAAATCTGGTTTGGGTTGGAATGGCGAAAGAAACTGCGCATCAGTTGGGAACTCCGCTTTCTTCACTCATGGCGTGGATGGAAATTCTCCGCATGAAAGGGGTTGATGAATCTATATTGCAGGAATTGGGACAGGATGTGAAGCGACTGGAGATGATTACAGAACGTTTTTCAAAAATCGGATCACAGCCAAAACTCCAGAGCGAAAATGTTTCTGAAGCGTTAACAGACGCGATTAAATACATTCATGTGCGCTCTCCAAAAACGGTTGAGTTTCATTACAACATTAAAGAGAAAGTTGTCGCCTCAATGAACATTCCACTATTCGGATGGGTGATTGAAAATATTTGTCGCAATGCAGTTGATGCTATGGATGGTCGCGGAAGTATAACTGTTGAGCTTCTCGATCAACAACAGTTTGTGTACATCGACATAACAGATAGTGGCAAAGGAATTCCAAGGAGCAAACAAAAAACAATTTTTGAGCCGGGCTTTACGACCAAGCAGCGCGGGTGGGGATTAGGTCTTTCACTCTGTAAGCGAATAATTGAACAATATCATCGCGGTCGGATTTTCGTTAAGCGCTCAGAAATCGGCAAAGGAACCACTTTCCGGATTGTCTTAAAAAAGTAAGGACATTTCTTATGGAAGTCTTACTTTTAGGCATACAATAGAAACCCGTGCGATCACTAATCATTTCCATTTTTCTCTCTCTTACATTTTCCAGTTTCGCTCAGGAAACGAGAAGTGATTTGCTGGCACAATTAAAAACCGCAAAAGAGGATACTGCAAAAGTTTCGTTGTACAATAAAATTGCCCGGGGATATATTGGATACAACATTGATTCCTCTCTCTTTTTTGCAAACCAAGGAATAGTTCTTGCTCAGAAATTGGATAACCTCCTGTATGAAGGTCGCGCTCGAAGTGTGCATGCTGCAGCGTTAATTAATTCCGGGAAATACGATCTGGCTATTCCAGAGTTGCGACTCGTCATGCAAATTGGCGAAAGTGAAAACGACATTACATTGTCGGGCAATGCATATCACAATATGGGAAATGCGTACCGGATGGTACAAAGGACAGACTCTGCCGTATATTTTTACGAGCAAGGCATAGCCATCCGACGAACATTGAAAGACTCTGCAGGAATTGCATCCGGCCTTGGTGGATTAGGAGTGTGCTACTACCAAATGGGCGATCTGAAGAAGTCGCTGGAATATTATTATCAAGTCGTGCCTGTGCGGGAAGCGCTGAACGACACAAAAGGCTTGGCGAGTGTGTATTTCAATATCGCACTGATTCACGTTGATCGCAAAGAAAAATCGCCAGCACTTGAAGTGCTTTCTAAGTCATTTGATTTGTACACGCAACTTGGAAATTCGCAAGCTCTCGCTTCTGTCTGCAATACAATTGGGATTGTTTACGTGGATGATGAGAATTACGTTGAAGGCCGAAGCTGGTATTACAAATCGCTGGAGATGCGAGAGAAAATTAACGACTCGGCAGGAATAGCGGAATGTTATACTAACATCGGCAACATTTTTGTTCTTGAAAAAAAATATGATAGTGCATTTGTCTGGTATAGAAAAACGCTTGAATACATGCACGTGTCGGATGAAGTGCACCAGTTTAATTATTTGTGCAATTACGCAGTTGCTGCCGCTGCATTAGGTAAAACAGATTCTGCAAGTTGGGCCATTTCACTTGCTCGTGTAATGACCTTCAAAGAGAATCGTCCTGACATGCAGATTAGTCTTTACGGAGCGCTAAGCGAATTTCACGAGAAATCCGGTCAACTCGATTCGGCGCTTTTTTATATCCGTATGTACCATGCGCTCCAGGATTCGCTCTATCGCGATGAGAGTTTGAAAACACTTGGCGAGATGGAAACCAAATACGAAACGACCAAGAAACAAAAAGCGATTGATGATCTTACCGCCACTCAAAAACAGAAAGATCTTCAGATTCTTGCAGCATTGATCGGAATCGGATTGTTAATTATTTTGGGTGCGTTTGTAATTTACGGAAGTGTTCAGCGCAAAAAAACAAATCAACTTCTTGCCATTCAGAATGCGGAAATCTCGGTGAAAAATAAAGACATCACTGATAGTATCAATTACGCACGAAGAATTCAGCAAAGTGTTTTGTCGGACGAAGCGATTTTATTCTCGAATGTAGCCGAGGCATTTCTCCTATACAAACCGCGCGATATTGTGAGCGGAGATTTTTATTGGTTCCGGAAAGAAGGAAGCAGATTGTATGTTGCGTGTGCCGATTGTACAGGCCATGGAGTTCCCGGAGCACTTGTTTCGGTAGTTGGCGTAAATATTCTTACACAGATTCTTGAGGCCAATAAAAAAATCTCAACCGGAGAATTGCTCAACCAACTACATCGGATGTTAATTCAAGCGCTGAACAAAGATGCGCATGCTCGTGCATCCAATGATGGAATGGATATCGCGGTGTTGTGTTTTGATTCTGCGACGAACATGATTGAGTTTTCGGGTGCGGGAAGATCTCTGTATCGATTCACGAGTAGTACACTCACGCAAATCAAAGGTGATCGCTACTCCATTGGTGGGGCTAAAGATTTTGATGATGAAACCAGTTTTTCAACGCACCAGTTTCCGTTGGTAAAAGGAGATTCATTCTATATGTTCACCGATGGTTATGCCGATCAATTCGGAGGGCCACTGAACAAGAAATTCATGTCGAAACAATTCTTCGATCTAATCGCAGCGAACGCCAAAAACAATTTGAGTTCACAACAAGTGACTCTGGAAAAATCATTTGAAAATTGGAAAGGAAATTACGAGCAGGTTGACGACGTGCTAGTGATTGGCATAAAAATTTAGGTAGGACCGTGCTAGTGATTGTCCGAAGGACTCCTTTGGAGGAATAAAAATTTAAGGTAACGCGGTACGAGTTATCGAAAAAATAGAGGCGCAACTATCCTCGCAATTGAAATCACATTCTGATCAATAATCAAAGACGCAAGGCCCACAATGGGATTTCCCTTGCGTTCTTTGCGTCTTTGCGGTTGTTTTTTGTCAGCTGAGAGACTAATGCCAAACAGAAAGTATAATCGCCATCAGCGTAATTCCGCCAACGTGGTAGCCTGCGTCGATGATCCACAACTTTAGTGGCTTTGCGGTATAGAGATAATTGATCCCGATCGGAGCAGCAGTAAATACTGCGCTCACTAAAAGTCCCGCCTTGATTCCGGACATGCAGGTTCCCGGCGATTGTGAAATGTGTAAGACCAATCCCATTCCAACCGCCATTGCGATGTTGAACAGGAAAGTCATAATCATAATCATCGGCATTCTTTTTTTCGATTCTTCATTCATCTGAATGCCATGCTTCTCAGCCCAGTATTTTCCGAAAAGTGCCGGCATATACCAGATGGCGCCTAAAACGAAATAAGCTATTCCTGCAACTGCGATTTGCAGCCAGGGTGCATTTGAAAAGTAGTGTTGTATCATGGGAGCGGTTTTTGTTTGAGGAAATTTAAGTGAAATTGCCGCTCAAAACAAAGAATGCTGAACATTGAATACCAACACTGTACTGTTAGTGACCGACCTATGTTGGTTTTAACACAGATTACACAGATTATCCAGATTGCGCACGTTGAGAAATAAGTTGTAGAAAAATGATCTTTACTCTCTGCGCTACACCATACCAAGACTAAATCCCAATAATCTGCGCAATCTGTGTTAAAAATAATCGTCCCTCCTACTTCAACTTAATACACACATTCTTCGGCTCTGTGAAAAACCTCAATGCTTCAAATCCTCCTTCACGACCAACACCCGATCCTTTCATTCCGCCAAATGGTGTGCGTAAGTCGCGAAGCAACCAGCAGTTGATCCAGATTATTCCGCTTTGAATTTTTCCCGCCATTTGATGCGCGCGCGTAAGATTGTTCGTCCAGATTGAAGCAGCTAAACCATACATCGTACTGTTCGCCATCATCACCACTTCTTCCTCCGTATCAAACGGCATGATAGTAACAACCGGCCCAAATATTTCTTCCTGGTTGGTGCGGCAATCATACGACAATCCTTCAATCACCGTAGGCTCGATGAACCAGCCATCTTTCAAATCTCCATCGAGCAGGCAGCGTTTACCACCAGCGAGAATTGTTCCTCCTTCTTTTTTCGCGAGTTCAACATATGAAAGAATTTTCTCCATGTGTCCTTGCGAAACGATTGCGCCCATTCTCGATTTTTCATTTGCAGGATCGCCGGGTTTCAGTTGCAATGATTTTTCTACAAATGCAGCTTTGAACTTTTCATAAATCGGACGCTCCACAAAAATGCGTGATCCACAGAGACAAATTTCTCCCTGATTTGCGAACGAAGATTGTATTGTTGTTTTCAACATCGCTTCAAAATCACAATCCGCGAAAATAATGTTGGGATTTTTCCCTCCAAGCTCCAACGATAATTTTTTGAACATTGGCGCTGCAGTAGCTGCAATTCCAGCGCCGGTTTTTGTTCCGCCGGTAAATGAAATGGCTTTGATGTCGTTGTGTTCAACAATCGCTTGGCCACAACGACCACCGAGGCCGTGCACGATATTCAAAACTCCTGCAGGCAACCCAGCTTCGATACACGCTTTCGAAAGCATGTACGCGGTCATTGGAGTTACTTCAGATGGTTTTGCAACAACACAATTTCCCGCAGCAATTGCAGGAGCAATTTTCCACGTGAACAAATACAAGGGCAGATTCCACGGTGAAATACAACCCACAACTCCAATCGGCGTTCGCATCGTATAATTCACTGCAGTATCTTCCATCACATGCGATTCGGCAGCATAGTGCATAATCGCTGTTGCAAAAAATTCGAGATTAGAAACTGCGCGTGGAATATCAACCATGCTGGCTGTATGCACAGTTTTTCCATTGTCTTTTGATTCAGCCTTAACGTATGCGTCCATGTCGCGCTCGATGATCGACGCAATTTTCATCATGATTTTCGCGCGCTTTTCTACAGGCGTTACCGACCACGATGGGAAAGCAATTTTCGCAGCATCAACAGCGAGTTGTACATCACTTGAATCTGAATCAGGAATAAGTGAATACACTTTCCCGATTGCCGGATGAAAATTATCAATGTATTTGTTGCCGAGAGGAGCAAGCAATTTTCCGTTGATGTAATTCTGAAGTTTTTCCATGTGTCAATAAAATTACCACGGCGACACGGGCACACAGCGGCACGGCGCTGGTATACGGTAACACATGGGATTCGAATTTACGGACTAAAATTGAAAGCGTAAGATGCGGTCGCCTATCCGAAACGAATACCAATCAGGCAGATGTCGTCCACCTGTTCCAGATTCCCTCTCCATTCATTGAAAATTTGTTCCAACTCAATTTTTTGAGCGTTCGCTGATTTGGAACTGCAGGCCACTAGTTTTTCTTTAAGTTGGCTGTACTTGAATTTCTTCCCTTTTTCACCACCGAACTGATCGGGAAATCCGTCTGTGAAAAGATAAATCATGTCACCACTTTGAACAGAAATTTTGTGTGTAGTAAACGGTTTGGAAAATTCGTGTTTGCCAACGGGCTGCTTGTCAGGCTTTGTTTCAAGCAATTCTCCATTGCGCACAATCCACAGCGGATTATTCGCGCCCGCCCAGAGTAGCTCTTGTGGTCCGCCTCCAATATTATTTTTTGGCAATGCCATCAGCGAAATATCCATTCCGTCTTTAACATCACTTTCACTTTTCACGAAAGTTTCGATAACGAGTTCGCGTGTTTTGTCGAGAATCAATCCGGGGTCGGTGAGATTGAATTCCTTTTGTGCACGATTCAAAGCGTTACTGCAAACTACGCTTACGAGTGCACCGGGCACTCCGTGTCCCGTACAATCCGCTGCAGCAATCAGATTATAAGTCTTCGTTTTCTCGATCCAATAAAAGTCTCCGGCGACAATATCCTTGGGCAGATACAAAACGAATGATTCCGGAAAAAATTCTTTTCTGACTTTATCTGTAGGAAGAATAGCCTGCTGCAATCGTTTCGCATAGGAAATAGAGTCCACGATTTCGCGCTGCTTTTCTTCGACAAGCGATTTCTGAAATTCCACTGATCTCTTCTGATCTTCGATCACCATTTTCTGCCGACGTGTTACACGAAATCTATTCCATGCGAAAATAGAAAATCCGAGAACCATCACGAGTCCACCAATCAACGCAATACTTTGTGTGCGTTTTCGTTTAAGCTCGGCAGCACCCGCTTCAATTGTTGCGTTCATCGTTTTTGCAGACTCCTCATTGACTCTGCAGCTTCCCGAAGGGTTACAACGAATT
>CAZBYM010000145.1:0-8850 GCA_964495745.1 uncultured Chryseobacterium sp.
TGTCGCGCATCATTTCTTTAGCAATTCCACGGTTGAGATAAGCTTCTCCATATTTCGGAGTCAACTGAATCGCTTTATCACAATCCGAAACAGAACCCTTGAAGTCGCGTTGCTTGTAACGAACCGCTGCACGATTCACATAGGCAAAAGCATAATCGGCCTTCAATTGAATAGCGCGATTAAAATCAGACATCGCTCCATCAAGATCGCCCATTTCCATTTTTGCGGTTCCGCGATTATTATAGGCGATGTAATAATCTGATTTCATATTCAGCGCAGTCGTGTACGATTCAATTGCTCCTTTCAGATCACCTTTTTGCTTTCTTGCACTTCCAAGATTATTATACACGAAAGCCAATCCCGGATTTACTTTGATCGCTTGATTGTAATCAGAAATTGCTCCATCTAAATCGCCTTTCAACCGCTTTGCACTTCCACGATCGTTCCAGTAATAAGCATCAGCCGGATTAACCTGAATCGCCTTATCAAAATCTGCAATCGCTCCAACGTAATCTGCATTCTCAAATTTGATTACGCCGCCATAATAAAATGCTTTATCGCTTCGCGGATTCAAAGTAGCAGCTTGTGCATAGTCAAGGGCCGCTCCCGGTTTATCTCCATCAGCTTCCTTCGCCTGTCCTCTCGACAAATAAGCATAATCTGCAGCAGGATTCAGCTCAATGCATTTTGTGAAATCTTCAATGGCGACTTTGTTCATGAACAATTCGATTCGCGTTAGTCCGCGATTGTAATACGCTTTCTCGAAATCGGGTTTGAGCAGGATCGCTTTATTAAAATCAAGCAGCGCGTCGGTGAATTGCTTCGCGTTGAACTTGGTAGTTCCGCTGTTGTACAACATTTCTGCTTCTTGAGCAGGCGGAAGCGTTGTGGCTTTAACGGTATCTTGTGCCGACAGGAAATTTGCACTTGCTACAATGAGCAGCGCTGGAAGTAAAATTCTGAATTTCATAGGTTGTGTGTTGACTCATCGAAAATAAGGATTTTAGGGGAATGAGGGAATAAGTGATTGAGGTTGTTAGGCAAATCTCATGCCCTTGGAAGAGATTTTATGTGAGTTCGTGCGTATGACGGTACGTTCTGCCTAAATCCCTTAAATCCCTGCACCAAATTCCTCCTTTTTCACCCAAAATCCCCTATCTTACCGTAATTTTACCAGATAAAGCATTCACTCATTTCCTATGGCAAAAGTAAAGCGCGCATCAAAAGCAAAACCTGCTGCGGCAACCAAATCTAAATCCAAGCCGGGAATTCTTGGTCCTGACGAAATTGGATTTCTTGAAAAATATCTGAACAATCCTTCACCTACAGGATTCGAATCTCCCGGTCAACAATTGTGGCTCGATTATGTAAAACCATTGGTCGACGATTATTTCGTTGACACATACGGCACAGCAGTTGGTGTAATTAATCCGTCTGCGAAATATAAAGTAGTGATCGAAGCACACGCCGATGAAATTTCCTGGTTCGTACATTATATAACGAAAGACGGATTTATTTATCTCCGCAGAAACGGTGGATCTGATCATCAGATTGCTCCTTCGAAACGCGTGAATATTCACACCAAGAAAGGAATTGTAAAAGCTGTATTCGGATGGCCCGCAATTCACGTTCGTGATGCAGGAAAAGAAGAAGCTCCATCACAACGAAATATTTTCCTCGATTGCGGATGTATCACCGACAAAGAAGTTGCTGCATTAGGCGTTCACGTGGGTTGTGTTGTAACATACGAAGATGAATTCATGATTCTCAACAACCGCTACTATACGGGTCGCGCACTCGACAATCGTGTTGGTGGATTTATGATCGCACAAGTGGCTCGTTTGCTCAAGAAAAATAAAGTGAAACTTCCGTTCGGTCTGTACATCGTTAATTCTGTGCAGGAAGAAGTTGGTTTGCGCGGAGCTGAAATGATTTCTGAAACGATTCGTCCGAATCTTGCCATCATCACAGATGTTACGCACGATACGCAAACACCAATGATGAACAAGATTGCCCAAGGAGATATTGCTTGCGGAAAAGGACCTTCTTTGACTTACGGACCTGCAGTTCACAATAAAGTTCTCGATTTGATAATTGCCACTGCGGAAAAAGAGAAAATTCCATTCCAGCGTGAAGCTGCTTCGCGTTCTACAGGAACCGATACAGATGCATTTGCATATTCAACCGGTGGAGTTGCTTCAGCTTTGATTTCTCTTCCGCTTCGTTACATGCATACAACAGTAGAAAGTGTGCACAAAGACGATGTTGAAAGCGTGATCAAATTGATTCTTGCAACGTTAAAGAACGTGAAGGCTAATCATGATTTTAGATACATACGGTGATGAAAAACAGTTCACAGTTCCCGGTTCCCAGTTCACCGTTCACCGTTCGCAGTTCACCGTTCGCAGTTCACCGTTCGCAGTTCCTGACTCGTTCCCTTATTTGTTGCGCTCTGTTTACTGTTGGTTCCTTACTCATGAGCTGTGGTGATAAGCCAACCGAAGTGATCAAGAACGATACAGCGAATGATAATCCGTTAATGAATGGACTGAGCGAGAACGAGCAAGAAGAATTGCGGAAAATTATTGCAAGCATTCCAATTCCATTTACAATAATCAATCAGGTGGCAGGATCGGGTCTGCCGTATCAGAAAGAAATATTAAATCCGGAAGCGAATGTTTCTAAATACAATACTGCAGAAGGCCAGGCAGTGAACATCGGAGTTTACGGTGCCGACATGGCGTACATCATCGCTTTCGAACGTCTTGGTGAATCGGGTGCTTATCTGAAATCAGTTCGTGTTCTGGCGGATGCCGTAGTTATTCCAACTGTGTTCGATGCAAAGTCGATGGAGAATTATCAGATGAACAGCGAGAAACAGGATTCGCTGCAGAAGATGATGTTCAGTTCGTACACAAAAATTGACAGCACGTTGCAAAGCAATGAACGGTTTGGTCTTGCTGCTCTCGTTGTTACAGGAGGATGGATTGAAAGTTTGTACATCACAACGCAACAGCTGAACAATCAGGAGAAAACTGACAAAAACAAATTGTTGTACGACATGCTCGACGAACAACAGAAACATACGGATAATGTCATTTCCATGTTGGCCATGTTTCCCAACGATAGTTTGTTTATCAAAATGCATAACGATGTAGTTGAATTGAAAAAAATGTCGTCGCCTGCTTCGGAATATACTCCGGAAGAACTTGAGAAAGTAACTCTTCAACTTCTGGCAATACGCACGAAGCTCGTTAGCATCGAATAATATTTTTTGAAAGTCTATGGCACTTATTGGATCTATTCTCAAAAGGACCATCGCGTTGAATCAAAAAATTCCGCGACTCAGACGGAAAACGAATTATCGTCAGCAGGTAAAAACTTTGCGCAAACTTTTAGCGAAAGCTGAGTTCACTGCATTTGGCGAACATTATCACTTCACAAAATTACTTTCTCTCCCCGATCCGGTTCTCGCATTCACACGTTCTGTAGATCACCACGATTACAATTCCATGTTTCGTAAATGGTGGTACCGCACATTGAATGGAGAAGCTTTTGTTACCTGGCCGGAGAAAGTAAAATATTTCGCATTAAGTTCAGGAACTTCTGAATCGTCGAGCAAACATATTCCTGTAACGCGCGATACAATCCGTGCGATCCGCAAAGCAAGTGTGCGTCAGATTATGGCCCTGCATCATTATGATCTTCCTGAAGAATTTTTCACGAAAGGTATTATGATGATTGGAGGAAGTACACACCTCCATTACAACGGGACATATTACTCAGGCGATCTCAGCGGAATTACCACCAGCAATATTCCGTTCTGGTTTCAGCATTTTTACAAACCCGGAAAACGCATTTCCCGCGAGCGCGACTGGAACACGAAGCTCGATGAAATTGTACGCAATGCGAAGGAATGGGATATTGGAATTGTTGCAGGTGTCCCTGCGTGGATTCAGATTCTCTTCGAACGGATTATTGCTCATTACAATGTAAAAACCATTCATGATATCTGGCCGAATCTTGAAATCTACGTTTGGGGCGGAGTTTCGCTTAAGCCGTACAAGAAAGGATTCGAACAATTGCTCGGAAAGAAAATCGGATATCTCGAAACGTATCTCGCATCGGAAGGCTTCCTCGCCTATCAGGATCACCCGGATAAAGAAGGACAGAAACTTTTGCTCGACAACGGAATTTTCTTTGAGTTCGTTCCGTTTAACTCCGACAACTTCGACGGCGATGGTGCAATCGTTGGAAATCCTATAGCCTTAAATATTGCTGAAGTCGACGATCAAACTGAATATGCTTTGCTGATTTCAACGTGTTCCGGCGCATGGAGATATTTACTTGGCGACACTGTGAAATTTACCGATGTCGACAAAGCAGAAGTCATCATCACCGGTCGTACGAAACAGTTCTTGAGTTTATGCGGAGAACATTTGTCGCAGGACAACATGAACCGGGCAATTGATCTCGCATCCGAAGAACTCAACATCAGTATTCCGGAATATACTGTGGCAGGAATCAACTACGAAAATCTTTTTGCGCATCATTGGTACGTAGGAACGTCTGACGAAGTTGATTCGGAAAAACTGCGCAAGCTCATTGACAAAAATCTCGGAGAACTCAATGACGATTACCGCGTTGAACGGATTGCCGCATTGAAAGAAGTTCTGATTACGGTTCTACCAACGGAAGCATTCATCGATTGGATGAAGAAGCACGGAAAATTCGGTGGACAGCATAAATTTCCACGCGTAATGAAACACAGTCGTCTCGAAGACTGGAAAGAACACATCAAGCAGTATTCATCTCAAAAAATGAAAGCCTGATATGTTTGCAGCCATCGGACAAGGATTCATTTTTGGAATGGCGTTGTGCTTCAGCATTGGTCCTGCTTTTTTCGGACTCATTCAAACCAGCATTAAGAAAGGTTATCCTTCCGGAATTGCAATGGCGCTCGGAATTTTCACAAGCGATTTATTGTATCTCCTTCTCGCCTACTTCGGAATTTCCGGTTGGTTGATGAACGATGAGTACGCGATTCCCGTTGGAATTACCGGCGGAGTTATTCTCATGGGCTACGGAGTTTTTCAGTTCGTGAAGAAAACAACGGTCCAAAATATTGATGGAGAAATGATCCAACAGAAAAATTCGTACGGCGCAATGGCTTTGAAAGGATTTCTGATGAACATGTTTAATCCATTCGTGATTTTCCTGTGGATCGGCGCAATCGGATTGGCTTCAACAAAATTTCACAACGAGTTTGGCTTAGTCGTTTCATTTTTCACTGCAACACTCGTCACTGTTCTCGGAACAGATATTTTGAAATCGCTTGCAGCACACAAGATCAAAGGCTACCTCAACGAAAAATGGATTCATCGCGTAAACCAGCTCGCGGGATTGATTATGATTATCTCGGGAATTGTATTGATTGTTAGGACGTTTGTGGAACGACCTTGGTCTTAAAAAAGTTCGCGGTTGCCAGTTCTGAGTTTCCGGTTGTAGATTCGTGTAGCGAGTAGATGTTTTTCATCACCGCAAACTGTGAACATTGAACATTGAACCTTGAACTGTGAACTACCACCGCCGTAAGTTCGAGTAGCGGAGCGTATCGTCCGAAGGACTCCTTTGGAGAGAACAGGCGGAGTGGATGACGAAAAGTATGAATTACTTAAACCGGAAAGGCTAGTTGAGCGTTGTACTATCTTCCATAGTTTCAATCGCTGTTTCATGCGTCAATAATCTCGACTCCAAAATAGTTTTCGCCTCGTTAGAAATTACGCTTGTAGAATTGTCGCTCTTCCCTTTTGCTTTTTTCACCTTCACATGTTTAATATGTTCAAGATTAATTGCCTCGAAAACAATTTTGTCAATTGACACTTTGATTTCCTCGTCAGAAAATTTGTGCTTGTATTTATCCTTGAGCGATTTCTTGATAAAGTTGATCACACTCGGTGTGTACAAGAAGCCGGCAACATTCGCCGGATCAAGTGCAATACATTTATTCCACAACATATCCAGTCCCTTATTCGCAACTGAGTCCTTATGCAAAAATTGAATTACTTCAACAGCGTCTTTCAATTGCTTCGCATCACTAAAGTCAATTGAGAAAACTTTGCGCGATTCAATTGGTTTATTGAAGAGAATCTTGTAAAAATCAAAACACTTACCATTCGTCAACAAAGCCCATTCAATACCTTCATTTGCTCCGTAATTAATTGCCTGGCGCAAATGCGATTCAGAGAGATTCAGCGAAAGCGCTTTTACCTCCACTAGAAAATGCCTTACGCCTTTCAATTGAACAACATAATCAGCGTAAGTACCTTTTATCATGTACTCTGTTTTGATCTCTTCAATCTGCGCAAAACCTAAGACCTCAGAAAGAAATTCATTGATCATTAATCGAGTTCCGGACTCATCCAACTCCGTCAAGCGCCCATGCAAGTATTTTTTTGAATACCTTTTCAAGGCGTCGGTCATTTTCTTTTGCTTGCTGGAGTTCAACATTGTGAAAGGTTTTAGAATATGAATATATTGATATTATTTTGAATTATCGTTTTCTAACGGCTTTCGGCTTGGCGTTGTGCGGGTTTACGGAGAAGGATTTGTCGGCAAGACAAATGGTTAGTATGAAACCCGCACCAAAATTTATGATTTTATGCGCATAATCCTAAGCCGCGGTCACCAACCGTTGATCCTTACTCCTTTTTTATCTTTCAAAATACTCATATTATTCTTAAGCGTATCGAAATGATTATTCATTCGTTTCAACTCTAAAGTTATAGCGTCAAACTTGGTGGAATAATCACTTTTCTCATGCAGATATTCAAGTTGAGAATCTTCAATTTCGACTTTGTTGTTAAGTTGCATATAGCCGAAAACAGACGAAACTATTAATGCAAGTACAGAAATTCCAATTGCCCAAGCAGAAAATGTTCTTGCTTCTCTTGCATTTCTTCTTGCATGTTTTAATTCAATGAAATCAAGAAGTGAGGATATGCCTTCAAAGGTTATTGTTATTTTATTGTCATCTCTATTGAATGATGAACCATTGTCCAAAATGAAAACTAATCTCATGAATTTTTCATGAAGATCCACCTTAAGTAGAGGGTCTCGATTATAAAAATGAAAGTATTTAATCAATTCATCTCTTTCCTCATTCGTAAGCTGATTATGTTGATGATAGTATATAATTAATTCTTCTGATGTAGCTCCATTTAACCCCTTATCAGCAATAAAGGAAGCAATGCGAATAATATCACTATCGTCCTTGGTAATATGGTGTGAAAATGTTTCCATAAATGTCGACTGTCTTTAAGCGCTGTGCCTAACGTTTTGATTTGCGATGGGCGGGATTTTTACCACTGAACTTTATGCGGAGCACAGAACCGCCACTTTTGCCAAACCCGAGTTATGCACTGTATTTTTTCTTTCTGTAATACATCATTGTCTCCAAAATAATTGCACCTAACAATGCAAGTAGTCCGAGTCCAAGCGTTATTTCTTTAATTAATGTTGTCTTGCTAAAAAAGGATTCAATTAATACTGAACCTGCAACAAAATACCATAAAATATTTTTCAGCCGATTCAGTTTTCTATTACCGATGGCAATTATCCACTTTGGATAAATATCATTGTCTGGATAAAGTTTTACCAATAATTCAAAGTCAGGTCGTGCTAAGTCGTATTTGTCGAGGTAGTAATTACAAAGTCCACGATTGAATATTAAGGTTTCATAAAATTTCACTTTAGGTAAAGTGTCTGTTGCGTATTTTTTATTGTTCAAGAAAAGGTCAAGTGCTTTGTCTATAGGAAGAATTGCTTTCTTATAACTCTTGGTCTCTGCAAGAGCGATGCCGTAGTCACCGATTAGTTGGGAATAAATATCGTATGTGTCCTGAGACGCTTTGTAGTCGATGGTTTCGATTGTCTTTTGGTGTCGTTCAAAATTGTCAACAAGGTCACGATGGGACTTTGTTTTGTCCTTGCTATAAATGTCGTCTGCTATTTCTTTTATGTCGGTCATTCGTGTCGGTCATTCGTGTCGTCTAATATGGTGCATAACTAGTTTCTTTCCACAAAATTCTCTCGCCAATCTCAAACTCAGGCCTCTCGCTTTGGGAGTCCTTCCAAAAACCTACCGCACTATCACTCTCCCCACTTTTTCACCATCCCCTTCCCCACTCCCCACCATCACCACATAAACACCCCCACCCAACCCACTTAAATCCATTTCGTTTTCTCCAGCAAGTAAAGTTTCCTCCTTCACCACTTCCCCCAATACATTCACCACAGTAATCGTATGCACAACATTCGGGTCAAGCTCTGAGAAATAAATAACTCCACTCGTTGGATTCGGATAATGATTTAAGCTCAGTGAATTTTCACTCGCAGTTTCTTCCTGCACAGAAGTAGTGGAATGCACCGGAAGAATCCACGGATCGAGATCGTAAACATCGGATGTATCGCCGATCACGGTGTTCTGGTACGCGAGCGTGAAGGAGATATCACCGTTGCGCGTTACTGTGGGTTCTCCAATAGAGATTGCATTTCCTTTTGAGAAAATGGTTTGCGGTGCGGCCCAACTGTTCCAATTACCGGAAATGGTTTGTTGCGAACGCACAATTACATTGTAATCAATGGAAAAATACAACCACCATTGATTCGTTGTGTCTTTGTGCAAACAAGGATGCTCGATGTGCCCAAGTGAATTTGTAATGGTTGTAATGAGTTGTGGTGTGCTCCATGTTAATCCTGTATCGGTACTTATGCTATACATAAAGTCACGGTTGTCGGGATCGGTGTACTTTTCGTAAATCAGAATGATGGAGTCGGAAGAAATGTGCT
>CAZBYM010000146.1:0-8825 GCA_964495745.1 uncultured Chryseobacterium sp.
TGACAATCATTCAGAAAGTCATACCAGTTAAAGTGGAAGAGCTCAATGTAATTATCCAATTTACAATAATGATCTATAATAACGGTTTGTCAGACTGAGCCCCTCCGTTCGTCGGGACAAGCTCCGTCGAAGTTTGACGAACGCTTTCTCGACAAAGCAAAGAACACCGCGAACAAAGAAAGTATAGAAACAAAAAACACGAGCATGGAATCTTTGTTGCTGCCAGAGTGTCCGAGACCATCGACTTCGCCAAACGGAATTACACTTCCTTGTTTTGTTCCTTTTTGTGTTTTATCCTTCAGATAAGAATCATACTCCTTTGCGTAATCATAGTGAGCAGTAATGTCACGGCCCGTTAACCACTGATAGGTGTACAATTCATTCCATCTACGTTTGCCAAGATCTTTAATATACGTTTGTCCTTTATCGCAAGAGAAATCACCGTTAGCAGGATGAGTTAAAACGTATCTCCCTTGAAAAGTTGCTTTGTTCGGGGTTTCCTGAAACATTAAATCCTGCGGAAAATGTTCGCGATCGTACGTTAAGTGCAAGCGTGTAAAATGGACTTTTCCGTCGTAGACATTTCCGCCTGTGTGATAATCCTGTCCTTTTGATTCGAGCCAGTCAACTCCTGCTTCTTTCAAGTCAGCAACCATTGGAGGATCGCCTACACACGGATCGCAGAAAAGATTTTGCATTGGACTTACTTCCCAAGCGTACTCCAGGAATACAACATTTTTTCCCTCACGTTTCCATGCTTTGTTGTAGAGGTCGCGATAAAATTCTCCGAACTCGCTTTGAACAAACAATGGCACTTTGAAGTCAGTTGGAATTAATGCAGTGCGGTAATTTGTTGTTTCAATACGTCCAAGTTTTGAATACATGTAGACGATCAAATCCTGCACACCATTGGAGTTCGCCATTCCAAGACGAATTGGCAACATAAATTTTGGTGATTTGTACGTAATCTGTAATGGACTCAACGGAACTGCTCCGGCTGATTTGTAGTTCCCAAGATTCACTTTCGCCACGAAAAATTTCATGTTCGTCTTGATATACGGATCAAGAACTTCTTTTGCACCAACTGGCATTTTGTATCCGTTCTCGATAAGCCACGTTTCCAATCCACCTGATTCCTTCGCTGACAAAATGAGAATGTCATATTCGCCAATCGTATATTCTGCTTCAACAGTTACACCTAACTCTTCTGTTCTGGTAGCAACATCTGCCATGCTCATTGGGGCCATCTGAACCATGTCCATGGCCACTTCTACATTGTCATAATCTCTCGGTACGTAGCATGGATCTTCGTCATAATATTCTACCAGTCGCGGCGAAGAATACGTATCCAGCTTGTCGAACAAATTACGACTAACAGTGCGAATATCTTTCTCCTCCAGAACGACCGGAACCGGAACGACCATTGCGAAATCTTTCACATCACCTTCGAAGTCGCTCGACATGGTGACTGTTTGCGATTCACCGTTTTTCGCGATAATGACTTGCGAAGTTTTATTGAACAACTTCACATCGGCTTTCGCTACATAGAATCCGCAAAATGCGAAACTCTGAAAAGAGATTAGTGATGCGAGGAAAAGGGCCAGTATACGTTTCATGGGTTCAAAGATTTACGAAGTATGAATTACGATGTACGATTTATGCTCGTTGTCAGATCGAGTAGCTGCGTTGGCAAAAGCGAATGGAGCGTACCGAGAGATGGCATTGAGTGGTCTATTTAGCCCAGTTGAATTTTTCGCCAGGGAAGAATTTATCAAGCACAGGAACAAGTGGCGACAGGAAAAACAATGCCCATATTGGCGCCGCTGAATAAAATGAGCCAATTGATGATGACCACCACTTTGTTGCCATATAATATGCCAGAACACCAACTGCAACTGCCCAGATCATACGTGCTTTTTGCGACACCGGGGTCTGCACCGGATCAGTAATCATAAAGAAGGTAAAGAGCAAGAGTGAGCCGGCGTTGAGTTGATGGAAGAAGAAATCAATAGGCCAACCGAGATAAAGAATATTTCGTGCGAACATTAATCCAAGGAATGTAAGTAGAAATGCAAATGCAGTATCAAGGCGTTTTACTCGCAACAACACGACAAGACCTGCTATTCCAACAGCAAACAACAGCATCGCATCACTTCCCCATTGACCGGGAGAAATCCATGCGTCACCAGTTAGCATTACTGTAATACAGATTCCGAAATTTGTTGGATTGAATATGTGTTTCTTATTCCACTTGATAAAAAATTTGCCGCCGATAGAAAGAACTGCTGCTAACACGAATGTCCAGATGCTGTTGGCCTGCATCATTAAGCAAATACTTAGCGCGCTGATCAAGGCACTTTTCAAACCAGTCCAATCTTTTGTTTTGAAATGAATCCACACAGCTTGAACGGCCAAGCAAGTAAGAATAACAATGTTGAGACGCATGATCGGAATGTCCCAATCCAGTGCGAAAATTCCATATAACAGAAATGTTAACTGGAATAATACCTGATAGTGTCTGGCATCGCTGCGAAACCAGTCGAGAGCTTCTTTTATTGGCCTAAACACCGATTTTAGTGGTTTTTGAGCTAGTGGTAGAGTTTCTGTTTGCATGTTTCCTCGTAAAATATACGATAAAGATGCAGGACGCACAATGATTCCATAACGTGGAACAGAAAAAAATAGGATTTAGAACAGTGTTTTTCGGGTTATTGAGCACGCGGAACACAATGAGCTAGTTCTCGTCGGCCTTCAACACTTTCTTTACTCTCGATCCTTGAGAGGAAAAGCAATGCAAAAAATAGATTCCTTCAATATACCCGGAAAAATCTATCTGAAACACGTAATGATCAGATCCCTGAAATGAACTGGAATAATACACTTTTCCGAAGCGATCAACGACTTGAACATACATCACGTCTGGAAATTTTAACCAAGCATCAACAGTAATTGCATCTATTGGTGGATTCGGATTAAAATCAAAATCGAGAAAATCGCAAATTCCATACGTCCAAACAGTCAAGCCTGCATTTCGCGAGAAGCAATCGTTGCGATACGTATATCCATCACATCCACATACCGGCTCCCAACGTGGGTCGCAATATGCACCATATTGAATAAGTGTGGTGTCGATACATTGTGCGGATAAATCCTGCCGGAAACAAGCAACGAAAATGAAAACCAAGAAACCGACATTTCGGATCATTTAATAAAGATACGAAACCGTAAGTTGAAACAATCCAGTTGGAATATTAATTGCGGGTGAGACTAACAATGATCTGCTCCCGCAATTCACGATAAACTACATTATTCATTGTTGGGCCAGCGAACAAATCCCACGGAACTTTGGTGTCGTGTTCTGCTTTAACCTCAACGCCACCTGCGATTTTCATTTGTGCAATGTCGAATACAACAACAGTGCCAGTCGTTTTTCCTGAAATTGGATCTTTATCGTGTTCAGTTCCCTTTATGACTGTTTCGGTTGGGTAATAAATGAAAAGATAATTCCCTTGTTCCATCGAATTCCAAACTACGTCCCGTTCAGCCTGAGCCACGCCATTATCCCGGGTGATTGGCGAATTACGAGGTAATAAGTATTTGTCAAGTTTCGTTATTTCAGTATCCGGGTGCATGAAAAACGAATATGTCATAAAAGGTATTGACGAAGTTTTGCTTGTATAAACTGAATTTGCCGGTGACCAGACGGTCAGATTGGATGGTGCTGATTTAGGCAATTGTTCGCGGATTCTGTCCATCATATCACGCCACATAACGCAGTACGACGAATCCGCCAGGTACTTATCAATCACCAATTGCAATTGAGCCTCTTGTTCCGCAGCCAATTTTTCTTCCGGTGATAGTTCAGAATTGCACGAAGCAAGAAATGAGCAACTCAAAAGAATAAAAAATGTTTTTCTGATCATGTATTAAAGATACGAAACCAATTTATCAACAAAAGAAACAGTTAGACGCTTTTTAGCTACAGTTAGCGAATCACACACACTAGTCCTTCCGAATCAACGTTTCTTTAGTATCACTCAATCATCAGGCCCATGTTGAAACACGTCTTAATATCGTGCCTACTCGTTTCATGCGCAGCAGAAGCGTCAGCTCCCACTAATTCGCTTGAGAAAAAACTCGGCAAGATGTCCAGTGCCAAAGTCAATGAATTCTATATCGGACTGCAGAATAATCTTGAACTCTCGAGGAAGAAACTGTCCAAGGAACTCGCTTCTTGCACAACTACCGCGCAGAAAACCATAGTCTACAATAAGTCGAGGCAACTTCTTATTACTTATTTCTCTGACTCGATGTTCGTTTGTTGGTACGGAACCGGTTGGGATTTCAATGGAACAACGACCACTCCTCGTGATGGCGATATTGCCTGCGGATATTTTGTAACAACACTAATTCGCGACGCAGGTTTTGATATACAACGCACCAAACTCGCTCAATGCGCATCAAGTTCGATGATCAACACGCTTTGTCCGAAAAATGATGTCAAAATTATTTCGAACAACCAAGTTCAGAAAGTGAAAGATCACATTCTCTCGAAGTCAGATGGAATATTTATTCTGGGATTGGACAACCACACCGGATTTGTAGTGAAGAAGGGAAAAGAGTTACGCTTCGTACATTCCAATTACAAATTTGGTTCAGACAAAGTAGTGAGCGAATCATTTGACAAATCGGAAGCCATTCAGGAAAACGGCTACTTTGTTATTGGAAATTTTACCGGAAGCGATAGCACACTAATTAATTGGCTCAATAAGAAAACCTACGTGCTGGAATAATTTACACGCGCACGCCAACAAGCAACATATCGTCAGTTTGCTGATGACCTTCCATCCATGAAGAAATTCTCTCCGAAAGTATTTCTTTTTGTTTGGAAAGAGAGTGTGAAGAAATTTCTTCCAGCAATTTTTTCAATCGATCTCGCTGAAATTTCTTTCCATCGGGACCGCCAAACTGGTCAGCTATTCCATCGCTGCTCATATAAAACGTCTCGCCGTCACTCAATGTTATTGTATGAGTTGGTGGTGGCGCAACAACATGATCCTGAATTGAGCCAACTGAACATTTCGCAGCTTTTACTTCTTCTACTTTTCCACTTCGAACAAGATACAATGCAGTTCCCGCGCCCGCATATTGAAGATTTCTTGTCGCGCGATCGTAAACACACAATCCAACCTCCATTCCATCGTTCAATTCATTTTCAGGACGCTGCTGACCCAGAGAATTCTTCACTTCTGAATTCATCGCGTCAATGATTACCGAAGGATCAAGCGAACCCGTTTTCTCCAAGGCATTTCGTAGTGCATTGTGCCCAATGAAAGTCAGAAATGCTCCCGGAACTCCGTGTCCGGTGCAATCAATTGCTGCTATCACAATCTTTCCTTTGTGTTCTTCCGCGAAATAAAAATCGCCGCCCACAATGTCACGTGGCTTTAGAAAAAATAAACTTTCAGGGAGGACTTTTTTCAAACTGGTGTGGTCAGGTTCCAAGGCTTGTTGCAGACGACTTGCGTAACGAATACTGTCGAGAATGTCTTTGTTTTGTTCCTCAATCAATTTGTTCTTTAACGACAATTCCTTTGCTGTTCTGTTCTTCAGACGAAATCTACTCCAGGCAAATATTCCGGCTACTAATACGCCAGCGAAAATTGCCAGAAAGAAATTTCTATGCACAGAAGTGTAACAAACAAAATCATGCTCTTCACCGAAGAACGCGCCATACAAACCACCCTCGGCTTGTAGATTGTTTGCAACCAATAGCAGAAGACCACAAATTGTTGAAGATATAGTTCGCATTTGCTTGTATTTTTGAACAGTGAAAGTTAGTGAAATATGAATACCATATCTAAAGAAGAAGCACGGCAAATAATGCTATCCGCGCAAGGATTAGCACAACCGAATACATTTGGAAAAAACATCGGAGGTACAGCGAACACCATCCGACATCTGGGATATGTCCAACTTGATACTTTGTCTGTTGTAACCAGAGCACATCACCACATTTTGTGGACGCGCAATAGTTCGTATAATGAGGAGCATTTACATCAACTTCTAGCTCGGGGTAAAGTTTTTGAGTACTGGAGTCATGCCGCTTCCTATTTACCAATGGAAGATTTTCGATTTACCCTTCCGAGAAAGGCGCGATATGTTGCCGGACATTCTCATTGGTTTTCGAAAAACAAAAAGTTGATGAAGTTTGTTCTTGATAGGATCAAAGCAGAAGGTCCTTTGCAATCCAAAGATTTCGAAACAGATCGTAAGCGGTCGACTTGGTTTGATTGGAAACCGGCGAAAATTGCGCTCGAACAACTTTTCATGGAAGGTTCGTTAATGGTTCGGGAGCGAAAAGGATTTCAGAAAGTGTATGATCTAACGGAACGTGTTGTGCCATCTGCAATTAATCACGAACAGCCGAGTCAAGAAGAATACGCCGAATATTTTGTTGAATTCAATTTAAGAGCACTCGGGATTGCCGCACTTTCAGACTTCACTCACTTAAGGACTGAACTGAAAGATTCGATAAGTAAAGCTGTAAAGCGTTTACTCACTTCAGGAAAAATTCAAGAGGTGAAAATTGAGAGGGTGACGGAAATTTATTTCATGAAATCCAACTCGCGCAAAAAAAATTCAAAACCTGTTCGTGGCGTGCACATACTGAGTCCATTTGACAATCTTATCATTCGTCGGCCGCGCCTCAAATCAATTTTCGATTGGTCGTACAATCTGGAATGCTACCTGCCTGAGCACAAAAGAAAATTCGGCTACTTCTGTCTTCCGATTTTACACGATGGGAAATTTGTCGGAATGTTTGATCCGAAAGCTGATCGCAACACAGGAGAATTTCACATCAAGAAAATGTATCTCGATAAGAGTGCGATGAATTCAGATTTTATTAATGCGTTTCACTCACGCCTGAATGAATTTTCAATGTTCAATGGATGTGATCAAATTAAGATCGACAGAACAGTTTCACCTGTTATCCGTAAACTGCTGCTACAGAAATAATCAATTTACTTTCTCCAGGAGTAAACATTCTTCACAGAAATCCACTTTCCATTTTTAATCTGGAAAAGTGTTGCGCCGCCGTTACCACAATTTGCACCACATTGAAAAGCCGTGTACATTATTGCTGTGTTTCCATCTCGTGACATCAACGGTTTCCCCGCTTCAAAGTATCCCTGATTGTGCAATTTGAAATATGCCTTCCAGGCTTTGGTTGCTTTCTTCGCACTAAGCGCACTTGAAGGAAGAGTTGTTGAGGCAAGAACAACCGCACCGGCGATTGAATCTTTAGTCCACACCCTGTGCTCGTTCTTATTCAACTGCTGTTTCATATAAACCACGTCATCTGTAGTTATGAATTTACCGCGTACCATATCGTTGAAGAAACTGGAATCTGAGTCGGCGTCTCCTGAGAAATAACACAAAACGGAATCGCGCAGCATAAATGTGTCGGGCGCTGTTGCGTTGAGTAACGCTGTTTTCAAAAGCAAACTTCTGTTCTGACCAACAGCGGATAAAGCAATTAATATGAAAAAAACAATGAGCCTGGTTTTCATCTGTGATTATTTGAAGCGAAAGTACAAAGAGTAATCGCAATACTTGCAAAACAGAATACCCATCACGAAAAAATGTAGCAACATCCAAAGAACCTTTTCAGTTCAAATTCAGCCATTTCCGCAGAATGTTTCAATACCGTTTGTGGAAAATCCAGTCCATAAGCATCCCCGATGTGCAATACTACTAAAGTTCTACAAATCTTCTCGCCATGAAAAATTATACAGCAAATCGTATCGCAGGAATCGCTTTCCTCTTTACTCTGTTAGTTACAACAGCAGCCTGGCTTTATCCCGAAGCAGGTTATCAACTTCCGATGGAAAATGAATTCATCAAATCAACGAAGGAAAAATTAATTACGTATAATAAACAACTCCCGGAAGATCGGTTGTATGTGCAAACTGATAAGCCATTATATGGAACAGGAGAAACAATGTGGCTGTCTGTATTCGTAAGAAATGGACAAACATTCAAGCCTTCTTCCAAAAGCGACATTGTTCACGTTGAATTAATAAACCCGAAAGGAACAGTTGAGCAATCTGAAAATGTAATAGCAAAGAATGGACTCGCTGCAGCCGATTTTACCCTTGGCGAAAATTCGCCGGGCGGCCTTTATAAGATACGGGCTTACACCAATTGGATGAAAAATGAAGGAGAGAACAATTTCTTCGAACGTGAATTGCAAGTTCAGGATGTTGTACTTCCGAATCTCAAGATGAAACTCGAATTTGAGAAAAAAGCATTTGGGCCCGGTGATGATGTAATAGCCAAGCTTGAGCTGAATACTAATGAGAACAAACCACTTTCGAATTACTCCATTCGCTATGTAAGCAATCTTGACGGCGAGAAATTTCTTGAAAAATCAGATGTCACAGACGAAGAAGGAATCAAGTTTATCCGTTTTCAATTGCCAAAAGATTTGAAAACAAACGACGGATTGCTTAACGTGATGATCGATTACAACGGAAGCACTGAAAGTGTTTCACGCGCCATTCCAATCGTGCTGAACAACATCAAAGTTGATTTGTTTCCTGAAGGCGGAGATCTGGTAACAGGATTAGAAAGTACTGTTGCGTTTCGTGCCGTGAATGAATTCGGGAAACCTGCCGATGTGGAAGGAATTGTTGTGACAGAAAAAGGAAGTCAAGTCGCTTCATTCGCAAGTTTTCATATGGGAATGGGTTCATTCAAACTTATTCCACAGCCGAATGAAAAGTACATGGTAAAAATTACCAAGCCGGAAGGAATCGCAG
>CAZBYM010000147.1:0-8819 GCA_964495745.1 uncultured Chryseobacterium sp.
GTAAAGGTTGTCTGTTCGAGCGCAGTCGAGAACTCAACAACCCATGTGTCACATTTGTCTGCTTCATCCCGACATTGATCATTGGGACGCTCGATGTGACAAATGCGTCCCTCGATCTACTTTCTAGCTCCCCAACGGCTCCGGCGGCCCTGGATATTTCGGCATAGTTCCGAGAATATGAATATCCAGCACCGCTTTCACTCTTGCAAAATATTCCCGCAAGGCAGTTTTCCATCCTGAATTTCCCGGTACATCTTTCGCATTTAGTCCAACAGCATGAATTCCAAATTCATCTGCAAGATAAATTGCACGTTCATTGTGAAATTCCTGAGAAACGATCACAATATTTTTTTGTCCGAAAACCCAATAGGCGCGCACTACAGAATCTAATGTTCTGAATCCTGCGTAATCAAGTGTAATTACGGAATCGGGAACGCCGAGATCGTTCAACGTGTTTTTCATGAATGTGGCTTCATCGTAATTCACAGTTGAGTTATCGCCACTCACAATAATGTACTTGACTTTTCCGGCTTTCCACAAATCAGCCGCGGCTTGCATGCGATACAAGTAAAACAGATTGACACGACCCTTTACTTTCGGACTGGTTCCAAGAACTAGCGCAGCAGAAACTTTGGGAACATCAGCACTATTCGAATACACTCGACCTTTTGCATTCTGGTTGATAAGAATAGTACAGAATGCGATAAATGCAATTGCTGCTAGCGGACAGTTGATGAATAACCATCTTCGGAAGGAGGTTTTGATGAACCATTTGAAGAAGGAGCGGAGTTTTTGCACAAGCAAAGTTAAGTAAAAGCGTCAGCGTCAGTATCGGCGTCCTGAGCGTTGACGCCGATACTGAGGCTGACGCTTTTATTTGGATAGAATCTTAAACTCCACTCTTCGGTTCAACTGCATATTCGCTTCACCGATATTTGGAACTACAGGCTGATCGAAACCATATCCGGCATAAGTCATTCGACTGGTTGAGATTCCTTTGGAAATCAAATAATCCACAACTGCTTTCGCACGATCATTTGAAAGTTTTTTATTGTATTCTGCGGTTCCACGATTATCAGTATGCCCTGAAATCTCAATGATCAAAGTTGGATTCTGTTGCATGAGCTGAAGTAAATTATTCAACTCAACATACGATTCAGGACGAAGTGTTGCTTTGTTATAGTCAAAGAAAATATTGTTGAGGACAATTTTACTTCCAACTTCGAGTTTCTGCAACTCAATGTCCCTTTTAATTTCCTGATAAGCTGCCGTGTCAGGAATATTCACATTCTCGGAATGAAATAGATAGCCGGGAGCCGTTGCAGTGATGTTGTAATTTTTTCCTGATGGCAAGGAAACGAGATACGCTCCGGTAGAGCTATTGGAATAAACTGACGTCACCAATTCATTTTTCTCGTTATCATAAATATCTAAACGAGCCGAAACAGGTTTGTGCGTTAACGAGTCTGTAATTATTCCAGTCAGCAATGTCAGTTTCGGACCACGATCTTTTTTCTTCTCGATTGACGTGTATGTAATTTCATAAATGTCTTTGTCGCCAATGCAACCCGGCTGACCGGAAGAGCTGTAATATGCTTTCTTTCCATCCGCTGTTAGCTGATAAAAAAGTTCATCTCCAGCAGAATTAACCGGAGAACCAAGATTTTCTGCGCCTGTCCACATTCCGCTAATCAGCTGCGTCATATAAACGTCGTATCCACCTTTGCCTTTATGGCCTTTGGAACTAAAATAGAGTGTTGTTCCATCCGGGTGAATGAAAACTCCTTCTTCGTCTTCACCGGTATTGATTGCAATGCCAGGATTCACAGGTTCGGACCATTTACCGTCAACGCCAATTCTGCTGATCCAAACATCGCGACCACCTTGTCCACCGGGACGATCACTTACAAAGTAGAGCGTCTTCCCATCTGGCGAAAGACTTGCAGAAGATTCGTGATGTGTAGTGTTAATTGGAGCAGGTAACAATTCCGGCTCGCTCCAAGTCATTCCATTCAATCGTGTTTCCCAAATATTTCCGTTGCCATTAACATCGTCACGATAAATCATCATGCGCTGACCGTCATTGGATAAACCAAGAACAACATTGTTTCTTCCCGGGACATTTACAGGAGAAGGAGCAGGTGAGGGGTTCGACCATTTCGAAGAACCTTTGCTGTAGCTGGACATGTAAATCATTTCCAGACTCTGCTTATTCTTCTTGATGTCTTTTTCTGTATTTGGTTTGCGCGAAGTAAAAAGCATAATCGCGCCGTCTGCAGATATTACAGGCGAATATTCAGCAAATGCCGAATTAACTTCCGTTCCAAGATTTTTGATATCAATCTTTACAGAGTCATTTTGCGCAATACACAACGTCGAAACAAATCCGGAAAATACAAGCGCACCAATTATTTTCATCACAATTAAATCATGGATTTGCTTCCGGTTCCTCCAAATGGATTTGGGAATACGAATCGCAGGAATATTTCGAATCCGCCTTTAGTCTGGCTTACAGAATTCAGAGAAGATACGTTCACGTCGTAACTAAATCCGCAGGCATAACTGCTGAATTCAAACATCGTAGTAAGGATGATTGCATCTTTCGCACGAAGATAACCTCCAAGTGAAAAAGCAGAAGCTTTCTTTCTTCCTGTGTATTTCGAAGCTTCACTCAAAATGTATTTGAAATTCACTCCGGGAGTAAATTCCTGTTGGCTTCCCTGACGGAAATAAACAAATGACGGCTCGATGCAAAGATTACTGTTGCCCGTTCCTATTGAAGACCATCCATGAACAACAAACTTCGCGTACAATTTTTCATCCACCACACCATAGTACGAATACTTTGGTCCGTGCGGATGAAATACAGCGAATCCGAGATTTATTTTTACTCCATCGTTCGCAGTCATATACTTTTCACCTTTTCCATAATACCAATTCACTCCGGCACCAAGGTCAACGAAACTGTGATTTTCCAGCAGTGAAGATTCTCCAGTAGGCAATTGAGAATTCCATTGTGTTCCATCGTATTGTTCTCCCCACTGCTGATTTCCGGTTCCAATTCCTCGTTGTACAAAACCTGTCATTAGTCCTGCAGAAATCAAATTGTGATCATCTACTTTCAGAATACCTGAGAACGAAAGTCCGACCTGAGTGGTTTTCATTCCAACATCTCCCGCCTGATCATTGTAGAATGTTACACCAACTCCCATGTAAGCTTTCTTCTTTTTCTTTTTGAACAAAGCAAAGTCGGAGCTCATGGCAACTGTTTTATAGGGCGATGCAACAGATGCCCACTGACTTTTGTAATTGAGAATAATCCGTGCATCGAAAGGAACACCAGCGCGTGCCGGATTCAACAATACCGGAGTTTCATTATACATCGAGTGGTGAATGTCCTGCGACTGTACAGCGAATGTACCTAGTACTAGTGCTGCAACTGATAAAGTATATTTCAATGAATTTTTCATGGCTCTTTTCTTTAGCAGATTATTTTACCAGTGTAACATTTCCGTGAGCTTCAAATAAGTCGCCATTTACAAGCGAACCACTGACTTTGTAAACAAACACTGCGGGATCAAGTAATTTTTCATGGTATGTTCCGTCCCACGCTTCTGAAGGGTCGATGGATTCAAATACTACCTCACCCCAACGATCGTAAATTGTCCAGTGATAATCAAGGATACATTGTCCAAACACTTTCAATGAATCGTTGTGACCATCGGCATTTGGCGAGAAAATATTCGGAACAAAAATTTCGCCGCAATCAAAGATCACCGTTACAAGAACAGAATCCAGAGCAGTGCAACCGTTCGAATCTGTTACAGTCACGATGTACATTGTTGTAACTGTTGGAGAAGCTGTTGGATCTGCAACGTTTGGATTATCAAGTCCAGTTGTTGGTGTCCAGCTGTATGTATTGCCACCTGTTGCAATCAATTGCGTTGAACTGCCATAGTTAATTGTCACATCCGCACCTGCGTTAGCTGTTGGATTAGGATTCACATTGACAGTGATTGTAGCGGTATCTGTACATCCTCCGTTTGAAACTGTTACCGTGTACGTTGTAGTTGTCGTTGGAGAAACTGTTTCAGTTGCAGATGTTCCTCCGCTGCTCCACGAGTATGTTCCGCCACCTGTTGCGATCAAAATCACTGGTGATCCTTCACAAGAAGAAGTATTACCGGTAACGTTCGCGACTGGTGGTGCTGAAACCGTAACTGAGTAAGTCGTTGTATTCGTGCAACCATTCGCATCCATTCCTACAACCGTATACGTGGTCGAAGAAGATGGAGTAACTGAAATTGTATTCGTAGTTGCTGTTGTACTCCAAACATAACTTACACCACCGCTTGCAGTAAGAATTGTTGAATCTCCAGTACATAGAATATTTGATCCTGACACTGCAATTGTTGGTGGAGGATTTACAGTTACAGAGAACGTTGCATTAGTAGTACAACCGTTCGCATCCATTCCCGTAACGGTATATGTTTGCGAAGTGGATGGAGTTACAATTTCTGAAGAACCTGTTCCTCCGCTTGACCAAACATACGATACGGCACCGCTTGCAGTGAGTGTGGCTGGACTTCCCTGACAAACCGTAGGATTTGATGAAGTAACAGTAACGGTTGGACCAGGAGTAACTACGATTGAAACAGTAGTCGTATCACCGCAAACACCATTGGTACCAACAACTGTATACGTAGTATTGCTGGTTGGATTAACAATTACTGATGAACCTGAAAGACTTCCAGGCATCCAATTGTATGTTGCTGCACCTGTTGACGTCAATGTTACAGGAGCTCCGGAACATGATGTATCTGTACTTGCACTTGCCGTAATGACTGGAGTTGAGTTTACAGTAACTGTTACTGTAGTTGTATCCGAACATCCGAGCGCATCAGTACCAATTAATGTATAAGTAGTTGTTGCTGTCGGAGCTTCCACAATTACTTGTGTTGTTTGATTTCCAGGTAACCATAAATAAGTTGAGGCTCCTGTGGCACCAATTCCAACGCTGTCTCCAACACAAATTGAGGGAGGTGCTGCAGTAACTGTTACTGTTGGTGAAGGATTCACAGTCACAAGAATTGTTGTAGTGTCCGCACAATTCGCACCGGAAGTTCCAATCAACGTGTATGTTGTTGTTGTCGATGGTGAAACAGTAATTGATGTTGCTGTAGAACTTCCCGGTTGCCACGTATACGCTGTTGCACCGGAAGCGGTAAGTGTTGTAGTAGTTCCTGCGCAAACAGTTGTTGAACTTGCGGAAGCGGATACTGTTATCGGTGCACTCAGCGTAATGTTCACAGTGACTTGTGTTGTGCATCCGTTGAAATCAGTAATTGTGCAAGTGTAAGTTCCAACACCAAGATTTGATTCTGTTTGTGATGTTCCGCCGGATGACCAAACATAGGTGTAAGATCCCGCGCCACCACTTGGAGTTGCTGTTGCACTACCTGAACTTACACAACCGGTTTGTGTAGTTGAAGTTGTTGCAGTGAGCGCTGTAGGTTGTGTAATCACAACTGTTTGACTTGTCACACAACCTAGCTGATCGGTAACTGTGCAGGTATATGTTCCTGCAGGAAGTCCTGTAGCAGTGGCACCAGTTCCACCAGATGGAGCCCATGAATAAGTATATCCAGGATTTCCTCCTGTTACACTTACTGTTGCAGCCCCTGTCGATGCTCCGTTGCAAAGAATATTCGTTGACGATTGTAAAGTTGCAGTAGGACCTGAAGTTGTTCCAACAGTTACGTTAGCAGTTCCTGTACAACCATTCGCATCGGTGATAGTTATGGTGTATGGTCCAGGCGCAAGATTGGTTGCACTTGCTCCTGTTCCTCCCGAAGGCGACCAGCTGTAAGTATATCCTGGAGTTCCGCCTGTTGGAGTAACGGTTGCACTTCCTGTATTTCCTGAACAGCTTGATGGTGTAAATGTAGTTGTACCGGTAACAGCTGCTGGTTGTGTGATCGTCACGATAACAGTTCCCGGACAACCTGTTGCATCCGTCACGGTCACCGTATAAGTTCCTGCAGCAAGTCCTGAGGCAGAAGGTCCGGTTCCACCACTTGGAGACCACGAATAAGTATAAGGTCCTGTTCCGCCTGTTGCAGTTACTGTTGCTGAACCAATTGTTCCACCAAAGCAAATATTATTTGTTTGTGCTTGCAACGTAGCAGTCGGTCCGGTACCTGGTGGTACAACCACAACTGTTGTTGTTGTACATCCGAGAGCATCCGTAATTGTGCATGTATAATTTCCTGCAACAAATACTGTAGCAGTTGATCCTGTTCCACCTGATGGAGCCCATGAATAAGTATATGGTCCTGTTCCTCCTGATGGAGTAACACTCGCAGTTCCAAATCCAACACTGCAATTGACAGGAGTTGCCGAGCTTGTTGCTGTTATCGCAGTTGGTTGAGTAATAGTTACAGTTGTAGTTGCTGTTGCACCTAATGCGTCGGTTACTGTGCATGTATATGTTCCTGCGCAAAGACCTGTTCCTGTTGCACCAGTTCCACCTGACGGAGCCCATGCGTAAGTGTAAGGACTTGTTCCTCCCGAAGGACTCACTGTTGCTGTTCCATTGCATCCACCAAAACAACTAGTGTTTGTGCTTGCAGAAGTTGTTGCAGTCAATGCAGCAGGAATATTTAAGCAGTGTTGCGTGCGAACTGGAGTTTGATTAGTTACGGCAAATCCAGCTGCAGATCCAGTCATCAAATCGTAGTTCGAACTTGTTGGTGTGGTATACGTAACTGTTATCGTTCCGATGGCAGGAGAGAATGCTGTTCCCGGACATCCGCTTGCCGGATCATTCGTTTGTCCAACAGTGTTTGTTCGGATAATGTTCGCGTTGAAACCACCTATTTGTTGATCGGTCATGGAAACATAATATCCCTGATCAGAACACAATCCTCCTTCAGGAAGAATTGCGGACAATCCAATCGGTGCATAATATCTTCCGAAAATCCAGGCACCGGTCGAACTATTTATCTTGCATATCATAGTTGTCAAAGCGACTGACAGAAACTGCAAGCGTGTTCCGATGAACGAATAATTTCCATCGGAGTTTTCCATGATATCCTGAATCATATAAATGCTGCCGAATGCACTTCCGTTAATTCTGCGATTGTAAATCACAGTTGGGGTACCACCTGTTCCTGCAACACTTACGAGAAATCCATGTACATCATCAAATCCGCCGAGAAGAATATTTCCTGTAGTCAAACGCAATGCCGAACTGATTCCTTGTGACGAAGTATTTCCTACGCCCCATCTGCGAATGTAAGTCAGGGCTCCAGCTGTTGTCGTTTTGATGATCAAAGCATTGGATGGATAATCGCCATTACTGCTCAGTGTTCCACTGCCTTCAGAACTTTGACCAACGAAAAAATATCCGTCCGCCGATTCTGCAACGTCATTGATATAGTGTTCATCTGGATTTGCCACACTGATTGTCCACACTTTACTCCACTGCAATGTTCCACTCGAATTCACTTTGAATCCCATTGCGCTTGTTGTATCAACTGTTGTTCCGCTTACTCCATCCCAGAAATAATCTACTCCACCACCAACGAGAAATCCACCATCGGTAGTTTCTATAACTGAACTACCCCACTCATTGGATGCGTTACCTGACCCAATGTTTGGAAGCTGGTAGCGGTACGACCAAACAATATTGCCTAATGCATCAATGCGAAGTAGAATTGCTCCACCACCGCTGCTGGTTGATGATCCTGTAATGATGAAACCGCCAGTGCTCACGTTTTTTATGTCAGCGAAATTGCTCGCGAAACCTGCAGTGTAGGCTTTCGCCCAAACAACAGTTCCGTTGGCGTCAATCTTAAATGCGTTTCCATAATACGGCCCGATGGAATTGTTCAGTCCTGCAACAACAAATTCTCCGGTTGGAGTTTGAACCATTCCTCCTGCGATGTCGAACAATCCAACATCATACGAATAACGGAAGGTTGTCATTTGAGCAGAAAGTTGTACGCAAGGAATCAGGATTGCGAACAGCGACAAGTTGAATAGCGTTCTTTTCATTTCAATCAACTATTAGGTTTTGATAATTCGGTTTGCAAAAACCAACGTGAACAAATCGCGAATCGCAAAAGTTTGGCCTTTTGGATCTTCTTGCATCTCCCGGGGAAACAGGAGAAAAGCAACACGAATCTTCAACTTGGGTTTTGTGTTTGCAAATGTAACCCTCAATCAAGTACATGTCAACTTTTGTCTGATAAGACTATTGCCTTTTATCAGATATCAGATTTTTATGTTAGCCTTAAAAGAAGCATTTTCGATTAAAAAATGGCGTAATTGGCACCATTTGATTCGATATCTGAATAGGGATTCTTTTAGTACTATTCAGTACACTATTATCAGATGAAGGCGAATAATCTGTAGACAGAATAGTGAAAAAACAAGTCGAGGATGACAAGAAGGGCGAAAATTGCACTTGCGAAGCCATTTGTAGTAAAAAATGCTCTGTTTACTCGCGATAGATCATCGTGCTTCACAATCCTGTGCTGATACAATAAAGCTGCGGTGAAGAAGAGTGCACCGACGTAATACAGTATTCCAAAATTGCCAAATATTCCTCCAAACCAAATACACGTTGCTGACAACAGATGCATTATTCTAGACAAGTTCAGCGCGTTTCGTTTTCCAATCAATGCTGGAATGGAATGCCAGTTTAGAGCGATAATCCAAACAACTCCCAAGGCAACCAATATTGAACCAATAGTGGCAACAATAGCACCAAAAGAAACTTCTCCTTTCTTTTTAATCATTACAGTAGTAGATAA
>CAZBYM010000148.1:0-5062 GCA_964495745.1 uncultured Chryseobacterium sp.
AAAAACCATTTTATTATTCATGGCGATACTTAGTATTGTTTTGTCTTGGAGTTTTTATAAGATACTTAACAGCTATCAAATTGTTTTACCATGGTGGATTGAAAGTCCGTCTGTGTTGTTTATCTATGGATTTCATTGCGACAAACAAATCTGGATCGACTTGAGCGCAAAGCACTTGTTGTGTTGATGCTTGTTCTTGTTGGGCAATTCACGCTGGGAGTATTCACACCTCTGTATGCTGTCCCTCTCTGCCTTGGAGTTTTGCATCAGGCCGGCGCATTTGTATTGTTCGCTGCAGCAGTATTCCTGAACTTCCGATTTATCGTAGCCACAAAACCGGCCATCGCATAACCATTTTCTCTGGTTATAAATATGATTTGGCTCAGAATAATTTCCTGTTAGAATTCAACGATCGTGCAACCAGTGTGAGCCACATCACACAATTCATGCATATGTGCCATCTAGTTTTGCAGTATCAATAAGCCACAACTGCTAATCACAATAAATAGATTACTATGAGCATCTTTCCGGAAAACGTGAGTACCTACGGACACGAGATCGACAATCTATTCTACTTCATTTTCGTCATTGTCGCAATTGCATTTGTAATCAGCATTTTCCTGTTGATCTACCCGTTATTTAAGTACAATAGTAAACGTGTAAAAAAGGCGGAATATATTACCGGCGAAAAAAGAAAGCATTACAAATGGATCACGACTGCGCTCATATTATTGGCAACGAGCGACTTTATTATTCTGCTTGCAGAGCACGGGACCTGGGAGAAAATCGAAACGGTAACACCCGACGAAGAATATCGGGTTGGAGTTACCGGCAGGCAGTGGAATTGGATTTTCACTTATCCCGGTCAGGACGGAAAACTCAATACTTCGGATGACATCGTGATTGATGAACAAAACGCCGAATTGCACATTCCTGTTAATAAGAACGTCGTTTTCGAATTACGTTCACGCGATGTGCTGCATAGTTTTTTCGTTGTTAATACTCGACTTAAACAAGATGTTATTCCCGGTCGCACGATGCTGGCGTGGTTTAATGTCACTAAAGAAGGACGTTACGATATTTCCTGCGCAGAAATATGTGGCGTGATGCATTCGGCGATGCGCAATTTTCTTGTAGTAGAATCTCAGGAGAAATTCGATGCCTACATTAAAGAATTGACAGACAAGCGCACGGTAGCTCAATAATTTGTAATACATAATTCATGGAACACACTCATCAACCCGGATTCCTGCGAAAATATCTCTTCTCGACCGATCACAAAACGATTGGTTTCCAATATACAATTGCAGGATTATTCATGGCAGCAGTCGGCGGATTTCTCGCTTACGTGTTCCGGTATAATCTGGCTTATCCAGGAGAAAACATTCCGCTTTTCGGAGATTTAGATGCCCAACAATACAATGCTTTCGTTACGTGCCATGGGATGATTATGGTATTCTGGGTAGCCATGCCAATTCTGCTTTCCGGTTTTGGAAATCTGCTTATTCCAACAATGATTGGTACCGATGATATGGCATTTCCCGTTTTGAATATGTTATCCTTCTGGGTTTTCGTCTTGAGTATTATCGTTTTGCTCGCGTCATTTTTTGTACCGGGAGGTGCGTTTGGCGGTGGATGGACACTCTACCCTCCTCTGTCAGCGAATGGTTACGTAAATCCCGAACCGGGTTTCTGGAGCCAGTTCTTCACTGGAGGAAGCATGATGATTCTGGCTGTTGCACTTGAGATCATTGCCATGCTCATGGGTGGTATCAACTTCATCGTGACAACAATCAACAAACGTGCAAAAGGAATGACTGCGTTCCGCATCCCACTTGTAGTTTGGTTCATCAACATTGCAACAGTAATATTTATGTTCTCTGTAGGACCTCTGATTGCGGGCGCCGTTATGCTTCTCTTCGATATTACTTTAGGCACTGGATTTTACGATCCCGCCCGTGGTGGCGACCCGATTTTGTTCCAGCACCTTTTCTGGTTCTTCGGTCACCCGGAAGTTTATGTTTTGTTGCTTCCCGCCCTTGGAGTGCTCGGAGAAATTATTCCAGTGTTTTCCCGGAAACCACTTTTCGCTTACAAAACGATTATTTACCTCGCCCTGATTTCAGCTGTACTATCAGTTGTTGTGTGGGCGCACCACCAATTTATCGCGGGGATTGATCCACGGATGGCAACATTCTTTAGTATTGGAACCATCCTGATATCTATTCCGTTTGCTGGGATCTTTCTCTCCTTCATTGCTACTCTTTGGAAAGGGGCGATTCGTCTTAAGTTGCCAATGCTTTGGGCAATGGGCTTTATCGGTCTTTTTCTCATTGGCGGACTAACAGGATTATTTCTGGGATCCAATACATTCGATATTTATGCGCACGATACGTATTTCATCGTAGCTCACTTTCACTACACGCTCTTCCCGGATGTCTTCTTCGGATTCTTTGCCGCGTTTTATTTCTGGTTTCCAAAATTTACCGGAAAACAACTCAACGAAGGCCTTGGCAAATTGCATTTCTGGCTGACGTTTGTCTTTTTCAATATCACGTTCTTCCTGTTATTCTTCAACGGACTTGGCGGGCAGCACCGCAGAGTGAACGACTACGCTTTATTCGAAAATGTGATGATTGAACCATATATAACCTTCGAAAAGATTTCGACAATTGCAGCGATACTCCTCATTCTTTCCCAGTTTATTTTCCTTTACAACCTCGTGGTCAGTCTTCGAAAAAAGAAAACTGTTCCTAAGAATCCATGGGAAGCAAATACTTTGGAATGGGTAACAGATTCGCCACCACCTCATGGCAATTTCCAACCTTATCCTGAAGTATTCCGTGGACCATACGAATACAGCGTACCTGACGAAGAATCGGATTACACTCCGCAGCACATTCCTTCTAAAACAAAAATATAGTACTCAGTAATACGAAATAGACCATGAGCAAACAACAAGCATACGTTCCCATTACTTCGATTCCCCAAGGGCGGCTAGGCATGTGGCTGCTGATAGCAGGTGAACTTGTTATTTTTGGCGGACTAGTATGTTGCTATCTCATTTACAGACTGCGTTATCCGCAATGGTCAGATCAGGCCGCGCACACGTCCACGTTTTTTGGAGCGCTCAACACGTTCGTTCTTCTTAGCAGCAGCTATACTGTTGTGCGTGCACATAAAGCGGCTCTGGAACGAAACATAAAAAAAATCACAATGTGGATGAGTCTTACCATGGTAGGAGGCCTCCTCTTTCTGATTAACAAGACCATCGAATACACGAATGAAATGACCCATGGCATGACCATGAGTAGTCCGGAACTAAGAGCGAAAGGGGAAGACGTAGGTTCATTATTCTGGTCGTTCTATTACATCATGACAGGGCTTCACGCCACTCACGTACTGATAGGAATGGTTGTGATGGGTGTAATTCTTTATCAGGCCCGGAAGGGGAAGAATCTACATCGGGTTGAGCTCGCAGGAATTTATTGGCATATGGTTGATTTGATCTGGATATTCCTTTTCCCATTACTGTACATCGCGAAATAAAAAAATGAAAATCATGGATACCTCAAATACAAATGACGGAGTTGTAGTTCCCGATCCGGAACACGACTATCATGGCCACCCGAACTACGAAAAAGTGTTTCTTTCTCTGCTGGTATTATTCGGTCTCAGTCTGATCGTTGGCTATTTCGTTTCTCCGATGATAGCAATCGTGTTGATTTTTCTTGCTGCCATCTGGAAAACCGCGTTGGTAGTAAAGAATTTCATGCACCTTTCCTATGAGCCAATGATTGTATGGATTCTGGTTCTTTCTGTTCTGTTCATTCTGGTCGCATTTTTCTTCGGTGTTCACATTGATGTGACAGCCGTAACGCGAGAAGTTGTCCCACGCTAAATAGTTACACGATGCCTACTTCCATTCCTGTTGAAATTCCGCAAAAACGTCTTGTATCAGACGGTGTACTTGGGATGATTTTCTTTCTGGCTGCAGAAGGAATGTTCTTCGCAGGACTTATTAGCGCATTTGTAGTTAACCGGGCAAGTGCGGGAGTCTGGCCTCCATATGGTCAGCCAAAACTCCCTGTTGAAGTTACCGGTGTTAATACCATGATCTTGCTCGCCAGCGCAATTACGCTGTGGCTGTTCAATCGGCAGGTGAAAAATTCCACGGAAAAAATAAAGTCGCAAAGTCTGCTTTACGTGACGCTACTACTGGGCACTATTTTTCTTGGCATTCAGGGAACAGAATGGGTTCGTTTGATACAATTCGGACTGACAACATCCTCCAGTTTATACGGTTCATTTTTCTATTTGATTGTGGGCGCTCACGGGATTCACGTTGTTGCCGGACTGCTGATTTTGTTTTATCTCTTCAGCAAAACAAGAGGCAGTTGCACGCTTTCCGCTTTGAAGAACAAAGCAACTGTGTGCAGCATGTATTGGTATTTTGTTGTTCTCGTCTGGCCGATACTTTACACACTCGTTTATTTCGCCTGATATGGAAAACGTTGCCGGTACAATTTCTGCACGCCCGTTTACTTCCCGGATTGCGGATTATTGCCAACTGGTAAAAATACGTTTATCACTACTCGTTGTTTTCTCTGCTTCAATGGCGTACTTGTGGGCAACGCACAGGCATGTGGACCCTCAAGTTATCTGGCTACTCTCCATTGGCGGCTTTTTGATAACAGGAGCGGCGAATACATTGAACCAGATTCTCGAGCGTGATTCGGATCGGTTGATGAAACGCACTGCAGTGCGACCATTGCCATGTAACAGAATGACAAACCGCGAAGCCCTCTTGTTCGCAGCAATTCTGGCAACTGCAGGATTTGCAACACTCTCGGCGATTAATATGCTGTGCTCATTCACAGGACTACTTGCGCTTCTGCTGTACGCAGGTGTATATACTCCAATGAAAAAGAAATCACCATTGGCTGTAGTTCCCGGTGCAATTGCCGGCTCGCTTCCGGTTGTGATTGGTTGTGTTGCAGCAAATGGAGAAATTACCAGTGAGGCATTGATACTATTCCTGATACAGTTTATCTGGCAGTTT
>CAZBYM010000148.1:5072-8805 GCA_964495745.1 uncultured Chryseobacterium sp.
TGGCAGTTTCCTCATACCTGGTCTATCGCGTGGCGGCTCAATGACGAATACAGGAAAGCCGGAATAAAAATGTTGCCTCACGCTGAGAAAACCGGCAGAACGGCCATGATCATCCTGTTATCAACTTTTCTGATTATTCCGGCAGGATTTCTCTTATACAATTACAAATTCGCGGGTATTCACGTTACATGGATGGTCGCACTTGCGGGCGCTATACTGCTTTTCTATTCGTATCGACTTTACATGAAGAAAACCGACCGCACCGCAGTTGGATTAATGCTCAGCTCATTTGTATATCTGCCATTTATTTTAATCGTGCTTGTTCTGGAAAGATTTTTATGAAAAAAATACTCCGCATCATATTTGTCCTGTTCATTCTGCTCTACATTCCTGAAATTTTAGAAGCATGTCCCATGTGTCAGGGTCCGGGATCAGAAAAAACAGTTTCGGCATACAAGCAAGTAACGTTATTTCTGGCCGCATTACCCATACTCGGCGGGGCAGGAATTTTTTACTGGATTTATTTGCAGAACAAGAAAATTAATTATCCTAAATAGTGGACACTATGAAAAAAAGAGCGATTACAATTATCGGGTGCGGCACACTTCTGTTAATGGGAGCCTGCGGTGGAAGCGAAACTGCTACACCAGCCAATGTTGACACACCTGCACAGGTAAAAACAGAAGTTCCGGTACTGGCAGTTGATCCAATGGTACATGGCAAAGAAGTCTATGATCGAACTTGCAAAGCCTGTCATCAGGATAACGGAGCGGGTATTGAAAAAACTTTTCCTCCGCTGGCAAAATCTGATTTTCTTGTGAATAAAGAACAGGTTATTGATCAGGTCATAAATGGAAAAACCGGAGAAATGGTTGTAAATGGCGTTACCTATAATAACGCGATGCCTGCTCAAGCCCTAAATGATGAAGAGATAGCTGATGTCTTGACTTACGTTTACAATAGCTTCGAAAACACTCCGACTACCATAACTGTAGCTGAAGTAAAAGCTGTTCGCGACAAGAAAAAATAAATAAGAGTAATAATCCACACAACAAATCGCCGCTCCATTTATAGAAGCGGCGATTTCGATTATTACCCAAACTGTATTCAGAATCCGGTATTCTTTATTAAGATTCTCTGTTTGCTTTTATCTGGAAAGAAAGTGTACGAATAGCACGTACAAGGGCCCAAACAATAATCAAGATGAAAAGTATTAACATGAGCATGAGATATTCTCCGAAGCTCATCACCGCGAGCAGCGAACCTGTATTCTCTTTTACTACCGGACCTGCAGCCACAACAGGAACAACAGCAGGTGGAGCAACTACTTCGCTGCTTTTTGTTTGTATGTAACTCAAGACCGCTCCGATTTCCTCTTCGTTAATCGACTGATCGGGCATTACCAGTTTGCTATTCGCATTAAATACTTCAATCGCAACAGGATCGCCTGCCTTTACTAATTCCTGGGAAGACTTGATCCACTTGACGAGCCATTCGCCCTCACGCCGGTCTCCAATATTTTTCAAATCCGGTCCCGTCATTTTTCCTTTACCAATTGAATGACAAGCGCCGCAATTTGACTTGAAAAGTTGTTCGCCATTTTGTGCGAATACAGACGAAGTTATAACTAACATCAGGGCAGATAGGATAGCGATGCATTTTTTCATGATAACCATATTTAGAGTAGGCTGATTTCCTGTCGCATTTCCATGAGGAGAATTTCGAAGCGCCAACTTGCTACAGTGAGTCCGGAATGGACTCAAGGTTTCTACCCCATGGAAATACGAAAGGAACATTGTTTATTGTTAACAGAACAAAATTAATTCCGTCAAAACCTATTTTCTGTGAGCCAAATCACACTTGAAAAAGCAAATTGTTGGAATGGCCGTTTACCCGCCAAGGTTAGCAATTCGTCGCAGTTCATCCTGATCGAGAATGGCAATCTTTCGTGCCCGAAGTGATATTATCTTATCGGTACTGAATTCCGTTAGAACGCGGATGGTCGTTTCCCTAGTGGTTCCGGTAATGTTTGCAATTTCTTCCCGAGTAACAGCCACATTGATCGTGCGCCCATCACTTTCAACTCCATAAGATTCCCTGAGCAACATCAAGCTCTGCGCCAGCCTTTCCCTGACTGGTCGTTGGGCAATTGCAGTGATTCTGTTCTCCGCGTCCTTTAACTCATTCGAGAAAAGCAAAAGCAACCGGGATGCCAACTCGGGATTTTTGTTTACGGCATTAAGAAATACTTGTCGCGGAATCCAACAGAGATGCGAACTTTCTATTGCAATAGCCGAACAGGAATATTTGTCGCCACCCAGTATTGCCCGATATCCCATTACATCGCCACTCGTGGCAAGATGAATAATTTGCTCTCTCCCATCAATTCCATTCTGGGTTATTTTCACCTTTCCATTGCTCACACAATACAGCCCTTTGGGCGTTGTGCCCTGACTGAAAATCTGCTCACCTTTTTGAAAAATAGCAGGTCGTCTCGCTCTTTCAAATTCCAGCATGTCGCTTTCACTGAGCTTACTTAATACAGATAACTCCCGAACTTTGCAATTACTGCAATCATGATCTCCCATCGTGCACCATTGTCTTTTGTCCCATAAAATTATGGCGACTTGGCGGATTCTTACTTCCGATTGACGAAAGAAATCCATGATAGTGATCATCTTTTTTCAGGAAATAAGTAACACTACAGCCCTAAATGCTAATAACGGTTCACCTGAATGATCCGCGCAGGACAGAGTTTCGCCGCATTTAGGTTGCGTTCATATTCATCTTCATCAAGAGCCGCGGTCCACACACCTTTTTTTTCCTTCGCACCAAGTAATACGCTCTTCCCGTCTTTCTTTGACATGCGCCAACGATCCGGTGCGATTGTGACACAACCGTGGCATCCGATACATTTTGCTCTGTAATGAATAATGCGGAGAATCATCGCTCCACGATTTTGTAGATCTTATCAGAAGAACGAACTTTTTCGCTGAGAGGAATTGTTATCAAGTCTCCTTTCGCGCCTTGATCGAGTTTGCCGCTATCATCACGCATTTCCTCAACGCGAGTGAAAATAACCCCGGTAGTTGGACCGCTGATCATAATTTCGTCACCAACCTGCAATGTTCCGGCTTCAATGAGAAATTCACCAACTTGCGGTTTAGGAAAATAATGTGTCGCCTTGCCAACGTAGGTTTTTTTCTGAGTAGCCACGGATCCATCTGTGTCATGCCATTCGCCGAGCTTACGTCCCAGATAATATCCGTCCCAGAATCCGCGGTTGAATACAGAACTCAAACGTCTTTCCCAGTCAGTTACTTTTTCTTTCGTGTAATTCCCTTCCGTAATCGCATCAATCGCTTCGCGGTAACATTTTGTTACAGTGTAGACGTATTCTTCAGAACGGCCGCGACCTTCAATCTTCAATACGCTGATGCCGGAAGCAATCACTTGATCAAGAAAACTGATCGTGCACAAATCCTTCGCCGACATGATGTATTCGTTTTCCATTGTAAATTCGAACCCGGATTCTTCATCTTTCACTGTGTATTTTCGTCTACAATTCTGTACACAGGCGCCACGATTCGCGGAAGCAAAATTTGTATGCAGACTTATGTAGCACTTCCCGGAAGTTGCCATACACAACGCACCGTGAGCAAATATTTCAAGTTTGACTTTGTCGCCTGATGGTCCACAAATATTTTTCTTCTCAATTGCCTTGTACAGCAGC
>CAZBYM010000149.1:0-8778 GCA_964495745.1 uncultured Chryseobacterium sp.
TCGGAAGCACTTGGTTCCACCACATCACAGTCATGTGCTGACGTGCAAGTGCAACGAGATCACGTGATGGATGCCCCGTGAAATAGCTTATGACGCTGGTTTCCAAATAAACTGTGGGCTTCGTTGCCATTCATTTTACCGCCACAGAGATTCTATCTCGGTAGGCTCATTGGAATCAAGAAGTGCTCAAAATAGCCTTAGATCGAACCCGGTAAAACGCCATCTTCACCGCAGACAGGCTCACGCCATAGCGTTCTGCCAATTGCCCATTCGTATAATATGTTTCGTGTATTCCATTCAACGCTCCACTAGAATATGTATTTTTTTCCATCAGATTTCCATTGTCATGCCATTCCAACCAAGTCCCTTCTCTTTTCCCATCAATTCCATAAAAACCTTCGGATTTCTTCTGGCCGTTTTCATACCATGACGCAGATTTTCCTGTTAGTTGTCCTGCGGACCAAATTTCTATGTAACTCGATTTTCCATTCTCATGAAATCCAAACCATTCGCCTGTTTGTTTATTCGCGGCATAATTTCCACGGTCTTTAAGTTTTCCATTTTCATGATACGATTCATACACGCCTTCTTTCTTCCCTTGATCATTCAGAAAATATTTCTCGGAAAGTTTTCCGCTATCGTTGAACTGTTTCCATTCACCAGATGGAACATCACAAATTTTGGTTCCAACAGCGCGAACTTTTCCATTACTCCAAAATGTACTATCAATAACGGGCGTTCCGTATTCATACTTGGTAAACTGCACGCGTTTCCCTTTCGCGAAATGGTTGGTCTTCTCTCCGTTGATTGTAATCGTAGATGTTTCTTCAATCACTTTGAACTTGACAGTTTTTCCTTTGGCTGAAACAACTTCTACAACTCCAATTCCAATCCATCCTGTGAGGACTGTTCTGAAAAATGGTGTTTCAAAATATTTCTGCATTTCTCCACGGTCGCCTGGACGCAGTGATTCATCCGTAGTCATTTCCAATACTGGAAATTTGTCGGAGTCGGTTGTTAAAACACCTTCAACAGAATAAGACGCTTCTTCGGAACATTTTACTGTGCCTTGGTCTTGTGCAAATCCAATCTGAAAAGTGACAAGCAGAAGTAGGAGTGTGAACGTTTTTGGCATATAGGTGAAGTTATTGCTGAAATTACGAAATGATCGGCACTCCAGTATTGTTCCCTGCTTCTAATTGGTTTACATTTGAATCAGGCAATACATCCTTATGAAACCACTTGTACCACTAATTCGCTTTTGTGCGTTAACTGTTTTGTGTTTTCTGTTATCTGGTGAATTTGCAAATGCGCAAGGACCATGGGTACAGCGTGCAAATATCCCCGGACCTGCACGACACAGAGCGTTTACATTCACTGTTGGTAATCGCGGATATTTTGGTTGCGGATGGAACGGAGTCACTATGTATGGTGATTGTTGGGAATATGATCCTGGAACAAATACATGGATGCAGAAAGCGAATTATCCCGGAGGGGCGCGATTGAGTCCGTTCGGATTTTCATTTGGTAATAAAGGTTACGTTGGAACAGGATTGGACGCCGGACTTTTTTCTCAATCGGATGTTTACGAATATAATCCTGCGACGAATCAGTGGACGGCGAAGGCTCCATTCATTGGAACTCCGGTATTCGGATCAACAACTGCGATTGTAAACAACAAGGCGTATTTGTTTTTCGGAGATGATTGGGACATTGCTTATTGGAAACACAACGAAGTATATTCTTACGATCCGGCATTAAACGCGTGGGCATATGTAACCGCATTTCCTGGTGATGGAAGAAGAGATGCAGTTGGATTTACAATCGGGAACAAGATTTTCATTGGCACAGGGAACAATAACAGCTATATTGAGTTGAATGACTGGTGGGAATTTAATCCTGCCAACAATCAATGGATTGCACGAGCAAGTTTTCTTGGGACACCGAGATCTCAGGCTGTAGGATTTACAGTGAACGGAAAAGGATATCTCGGTACAGGAGGAGTGGAAGATGTAAAAGATTTCTGGGAATACGATCCAGCGACAAATACATGGCAAGGAATTAATGAATTTGCCGGTGCGGGAAGAGAAAATTCAATGTCGTTTGTGCTTGGTAACCGCGCATTTATTGTGGCAGGAACGAGCGGAATAAATTACAATGATTGTTGGGAGTTTGTTCCTGCTTTGGTAACTGATATCAACCAAAATTCTTCTGTACTACAAGCAGAAACTTATCCGAATCCTGCTATCGATTATTTTGTTCTTGATGTGCAAGGCATTTCAGGAGAGGATATGGAATTGCATTTGTTTAATCAACTTGGCGAAATAGTCAGGATCGAATCAATTACACTTGGACGCAATCATATTTCCAGAAGTAATCTGGCATCAGGAACATATTACTACAGCATTATTTCTGCAAAACAGCGCATGTTGAGCGGCACGATAATTTTTCAGTGATTGATGAAAGCGTAAGATCAAGCGAAGTCTGTATTTCAATTCTCTGGGAATTGAAGTAATTATGCTCTTGATTATTAGAATTATGAAATGACTTCTGCTATGAAAAAACTTTTACTTCTCACAATTGTTGTAGCACTTACAATAAATACCAGCGCTCAAAATTATTCTGCTTTCGTCCCTGGGCGAGATGCCTATTACATTCATCTTGCAGGATTCAACGATTGGCAAGTTGATGCAATTCAGACTGATTCGATTGGATTGTCCGGTAGTTTTACGGAGTATACAGATTATCGCAGAGAAATTCCTTCGCCAGCTTGGAATCAAGGTTGCCTCAATTTTGCCGATACAGGTTGGATGGGGCATTCAATCCTTCGCGATATAAACGCAAGCCGAACAATTTTTATGAATTGGCAGAACGATTCAATAGTATTCAATCATGGTGCGGCTGTTGGGCAAAATGGAATGATGTACTATTTCCCCAATGGAGATAAGATTGTTGGCACAGTTTCAACTTTGGGTACCATGACATTCATGAGCATTTCTGATTCCGTTAAAACAATTTCGCTTCAGGCTTTTGATGCGAGCAATAATTCAATTGTACACGATTTCAACGGCAAGACTATTATCGTGAGTAAAACTCGTGGAATTGTTCGTGCATACAATTGGAAAAAATTTCCAACTGATACCGTAAGTTATTCATTGTACGGGATGACAAATCCACAAGAAGGAATTGATAAACAGAACGCATCAACAATTTTCGACTACAACATTGGCGATCAGTTTGACATCGAGATTCGTACAAATCCAAATGCAATGTCTTATCCGGACCAAGTAGAATATATCAGTCGATATGTGACGAACAAAAGTTTTTCAATGACCGGCGATACGATTTATTACGGGTATGTTCAGGACAGAACTGTAAAAATTGGAACGACAATTGTTTTTCAGATCACCGGTCAAGGTATTGGAATACCAATCGTACTTTCTGACTCGACGACATGGTACGATTTAGATTTGTTGCCACTGGAATTTGCCAATGGTCCCGATACAAATTCCGGGTATTACGGAAAAACTCCAGGCTGGCCATATGATGCGAATCTGTATAATGGCCGTGTTCAACAAAGTTTCAATTACCAATGGTGGTGGTATTACGACCAGGATTCAACATGTTATTATCCGGCGAATCTTTCATGGGGAATGTGTGATGGCCAGTACAAAGAATGGGCGCAAGGTGTTGGCCAGGTTTATGGTTACAATGGTAGCGCAACCTGTTATGTTCGTTACTACTTACGTTATTTCGACAAGGGAACTGAAGTTTGGGGCAATCCTCATGATTGGGGCACAATCAATTCTGTTAATGATAATACGGAAGGCTCCGTTTTTGTTACAGCATGGCCTAATCCTGCAAAAAGCGAGTTGAATATTACTCTGCCAGGCGTGGAGAAGGAGAATCTGACTTACCAGATTTACAGTATCTCTGGCCAGTTAATAGAAACCGGAAATTCTGCTGTAAGCGGCGGAATTCTGCAAATTCCTGTAAATCAACTTGCAGAAGGCGTTTATAACGTTGTAATTTTGGGCGAACAGCAATCCTGGACTACCCGATTTGTGAAGTAGCGTTTCATTGGCACAGGCTTTGCACTTTTAGTGTGAAAACGCTCTAATTTTACAACTATGAAACGCCTGTTTTTTGTAATCTGTCTTCTAGGAACAATTCCGGTTTTCGCCGGTGGAGGAGAAGCTCCGGTTTATCGTAAAGTCGTGAACACGGCTTTCAAACGCGGAGAGCAATTAAAATATCGTGTACACTATGGAGCAGTGAATGCCGGTGTTGCGATTATCAACATCGACAACACGAACAAGCTCGTGAATGGTCGTCCAACATTGCATGCGGTTGGAAAAGGAAATTCCATCGGAGCGTTCGATTGGTTTTTCAAAGTGCGCGATCACTACGAATCATACATTGATGAAGAAGCGATGATGCCGTGGATTTTTATTCGTCGCGTGGATGAAGGTGGATTTAAGATCAATCAGAATCAAACGTACGATCATAATGTAGGCCGTGTAAATTCTGACGGAAAGTTCCTGACTGTACCAAAATATGTTCAGGATATGGTTTCTACATTCTACTATGTTCGTACGATGGATTTTTCGAAAGCGAAAGACGGAGATGTTTTTTCTGTTCCATGTTTCCTCGATGATTCAGTGTGGACGATGAAATTGAAATTCAAGGGGCGTGAAACGATAAAAACAGATCTTGGACGCGTGAGATGTCTGAAGTTTGTTCCGGTCGTACAAAAAGGACGAGTGTTCAAGAAAGAAGAAGACATGACCATGTGGGTAAGTGACGATGCGAACCATATTCCTGTGCGTGCCGAAGGCCAGATTTTGGTTGGAGCTATCAAGATGGATATCACGAAAGTTGATGGATTGATCGCGCCGCTCAACATTGAGAAGTAGGGGAATTACGATTTATGAATTACGATGTACGATTTAAGGTGTTCGTACACTTCGTTTTTAATCGAGCTCCGTTGAACCGGGTTAAGTTTCTCTAAAACTGCAAATAGTTTATTTCGGTGAGTGACGAATGTCATTGAAAATCGTCCTTGGTACATCGTAAATCGTACTTCGTTATTCCGTAATTTGCTGCGCCTAAAGAAAAGCAAATGAGCGACATCAAACCTGAACACGCAGCGATCGTAAAAACTATCGAAGAAAAATATTCCGCGCTTGGTCAGGATGCAGGAAATTTTCTGAAAGGATTCTCGCACATTAAGGCGTTAACGTATTGGGATTACGTAGAACTCGACACGTTATTGTCCTTGCAGAAACCTCGTACAGATTTTCCGGATGAGCCGATTTTCATCATGTATCATCAGGTGACGGAATTGCTTTTGAAGTTAATTCGTCACGAGTTGCAACAGGTTACAGACTCTGAAAATATCGAAGCCGAATTCTTTCGCATTAAACTTGAACGCGTCAATCGTTACGCAGGAATTCTCACGCAATCGTTTAGCGTAATGCGCGAGGGAATGGATTACGATCAGTACAATGAATTTCGTTTAACACTTGCACCAGCGAGTGGGTTTCAGTCGGCACAATTTCGTTTTATTGAAATGATGTGCACGGATGTTTCACTTCTACTGAATCATCGTGTGAAAGGAAAATACAACAACGATTCTGATCTCGACGAAATGTTAGGCGAAATGTATTGGCTGGATGCCGGCCTTGATCGCAAGACAGGAAAGAAAACACAAACACTTCAGCAGTTACTCGATCGTTATCTTGATGAATTTCGTCGCACTGCAGTAAAGATGAAATCAAACAATCTGTACCAGGCGTTCAAAAAGATTAATGCTTCAACCAAAGGTTATGCAGAACTAAAAGAAGCGATGCGAAATTTCGATCACACGTATAATGTTGTCTGGCCACTTGCACATTTGAAAACCGCGGAATATTACCTTGGCAACAAAGGTGCAACAGGCGGAAGCGAGTGGCAGAAATATCTGCATCCTTCCTATCAACGTCGAATTTTCTTCCCGGATTTGTGGAGTGAAGATGAGTTGGCGAAATGGGGGACTTTCTAGTCATCCTTCGGCTCCGCTCAGTCTGACAATCATCCTCGATGCAAGAAGTTGTCAGACCGAGCGGAGCCGAGGGCGACAATTGTGAAGTGAGGAAGAACTGGAGAGAGCATTAGTAGATTTCTTTTATTTAGAGAACTGAAAGAGGCAAATTCGAAAGAGTTGCCTCTTTTTTTGCGTCCGATCTTAGGGCGTCAAATACAATTGCCATGGCGTGACAGATGTCAGATCACATGGTGATACGCATCATGTACGTTCAAAAGTGAGCAGGGTAATTTGGTAGACGACTAACAGAACTCTTTATGAAGCGTATTTTACTTGGAGTGATTGCAATTGTGGCATTTTCGTTTTGTGCCAATGCTCAGGCTCCGACTTTTAGCCCTTATCCCAACATTAACGTAATCGCAGGGTCAAACGCTGCGACAATAGCAACCGCACCCACCAATACTACAAGCATGGTGGCTTACACGAACACAAACTTCACAGGTTTGTTTAACGTTGATCCGGTAACGGGAGTTGTTCGAATTACAGATGCGAAGCAAGCAGGTGTGTATCCGGTTACGGTGAAAGCGTTTGGGCCGGGAGGAACAGCTACAAGGTCGTTTACACTAACAGTAACGAATCCGAATTGCAGTCAGGGATTATTTACTGCCGCAACAAGTTATGCGGCTGGCACACTTACTTATGCAGTTGCGGTTGGTGACTTTAATAGTGACGGCAATCAGGATTGCGCTTCAACAAATCAAGGATCCAACACAGTTACGATACTTTTGGGCGATGGATTGGGCGGGTTTGCGTCGGCTCCTGCGGTAGCCGTAGGGTCAGGTCCCCGTGGACTTGCAATTGGTGACTTTAATGGAGATGGTAATCAGGATATAATTACAGCCAATGTCGCTGGCAATAGTGCTTCACTCCGAATGGGTGATGGGTTAGGTGGTTTCACAGGATCGACCAACATTGCCCTCTGGACATCTCAGCCACTTTCAATTGCTGCTGGTGATTTCAATAATGATGGAAAGTTAGATTTCGCTGCGGCTTGCTACGGGACGAATGACGTAACCGTTAGACTGGGAGATGGCTTAGGAGGCTTTGGAGGTGCGACCAGTTTCTTTGTGGGATCAATGCCGATGTCAATCGCGATTGGTGATTTCAACGGGGATGGAAATGCGGATTTCGTGACTGCAAATTATGGTTCCGCGAATGTTACAGTGCGGTTAGGAAATGGCGCTGGTTTATTTGGAGCGAGCACTAATTTCGCAGCACAAACACAACCGGTGGCAGTTTCTGTTGGTGATTTTAATACTGACGGGATACAGGATTTAGCTATTGCAAACTATGGTTCGGGCACTGTTTCGATTCGCATAGGTAATGGATCAGGAGGTTTTACCGGAACGAACAATTACGCTGCAGGAGCAAATCCGCACAGTGCAACTCTTGCGGACTACAACGGCGATGGCAAACTCGATTTCGCCGCTCCCAATTATATTTCCAACACTGTTTCTATTCGATATGGAGACGGGCTAGGAAGTTTCAGTGGGACAACAAGTACTGCTGTCGGTAACAATCCGCAATATTCTGCAGCTGGCGATTTCAACGTGGACGGAAGAATGGATCTTGCAGTGGCGAACTACGGTTCAAATAATGTGTCGATCATTCTGGCAGGCGTAAATGAAATTAATGTGCAGGGGAATGGCATAACCATTGCGGACGGAGATGCAAGCCCTACTTTGACAGATCATACCGACTTTGGTGGAGCCGTTACGAACTGCGGTTACATCTATCGCACCTTCACTATTCAGAATACCGGAACTGTGAATCTGGCGATATCCAGTCTCACGATTTCCGGAAATCCGGGAGATTTTTCAATTACTACTTATCCTTCCTCCCTGGTCGCGCCTTTGGGCAGCACAACCTTCGAGATTATTTTTACTCCCATAGCAAATGGACTACGAAGCGCGAATGTCAGTTTCACAACTGACGATTGCGACGAAAGTCCATACAACTTCGCAATTCAAGGAACAGGAAATGCAGATATTGTTAATCCAATTGCTTCGTGTAACAGCCTTACATTATATCTAGGCAATGTTACGGGAACTGCAAGTGTTACTGCACCAATGATGAACAACGGCTCAACAGACAATTGCGGAATTGCATCGATGACTGTTACCCCGAATAGTTTCTCCTGCGCAAATATTGGTCCCAACAATGTTACACTTACAGTTACCGATGCAAGTGGGAACAGTTCTGTTTGCGTTGGTGTAGTTACTGTGTTGGACAGCGCGAAGCCGAATGTATTGTGCAATAATCTCACTGTGCAACTGAATGCTGCAGGTAATGCAACGCTCATTCCGGCTATGCTGGATGGTGGTTCTACAGATAATTGCGGAATTGCCTCCAGAACAATTTCATTATCTACAGTCAATTGCAGCAATATTGGAGCAAACAATGTTACGCTTACTGTAACTGATGTCAATGGTAATTCCAGAAGTTGTACATCGGTTGTAACAGTAGCAGACACTGTTCGTCCCGTTGCCAACTGCCAATCAGGTACAGTTCCGATCCCATTAGACAATACCGGCAACGCAACTATTCTTCCATCGCTTATCAATAATGGCAGCAGCGATGCTTGTGGCATCGGCTGGATGACTGTGAGTCCAAGCACATTCAGCTGTGCGTCGCAAGGTTACCCGACGTTAACGCTAACTGTTACTGACGTGAACGGTAATACTTCTACTTGC
>CAZBYM010000150.1:0-8753 GCA_964495745.1 uncultured Chryseobacterium sp.
CAGCCCAGCCGGTAAAAATTAGAAGCAGGATAAAAACAATTCTCTTCATGGTAGAATTACAAACGGTTACTTACAATTTCAGATACCACTGCAGGATCCAGCAAAGTTGAAGTATCTCCAAGATTCAAAATCTCACCCTCCGCAATCTTCCGTAATATTCTTCTCATAATTTTTCCGCTTCTGGTTTTCGGAAGTCCGCTAACGATTTGAATTTTAGCCGGCTTAGCAATAGGGCCCATGAATTTATTTACTGTTGCGATGATTTCCTTTTTCAACTCATCAACGTCTTTCCTTCCTGATTCATCAATGCAAAACGCATAGATACCCCAGCCTTTTATATCGTGAGGAAAACCAACAACTGCGCTTTCTACGATGTCGGCATGCTGATTGATGGCATTTTCCACTTCTGCTGTTCCAAGCAAATGACCAGAAACTTTTATTACATCATCAACTCTTCCGGTAATTCGATAATATCCATCTTCATCACGACGACATCCATCTCCAGAGAAATACAAATTCTTGTAGGTTTCGAAATATGTTGTCCTGCAACGTTCGTGATTTCCGTAAGTGGTCCGAATAATTCCTGGCCATGGAAAACCAAAACACAAGCGGCCTTCCACATTATTTCCTTTCAATTCATTTCCGCCTTCATCGACAAGTATCGGTTGAATTCCCGGAAGCGGTAAAGTTGCAAAACCCGGTTTCGTTTTTGTGATTCCAGCAAGAGGAGAAATAATTATTCCGCCCGTTTCTGTTTGCCACCAAGTATCTACAATCGGACATTTTTCTTTGCCGATATTCTTGTGATACCATTCCCACGCTTCCACATTGATTGGTTCACCAACAGTACCAAGTACGCGAAGCGAATCCAATTTGTACGGCTTCACAAAATCCAAACCCTGCGCTTCCAGAGAACGAATCGCAGTTGGTGCGGTATAGAAAATATTCACCTGATGTTTGTCAATCACATTCCAGAATCTTCCTGCATCAGGAAAAGTTGGAATTCCTTCAAACATGAGCGTAGTTGCTCCTGTAAGAAGTGGGCCATAAACAAGATATGAATGTCCGGTTACCCAACCGACATCAGCGGTACACCAATAGACATCTCCCGGCTTGTATTGAAAAACATTCTCGAAAGTGTATTGTGTGTACACCATATAGCCTCCGCACGTGTGAACAACGCCCTTTGGTTTTCCTGTAGACCCGGAAGTATAGAGAATGAACAAGACATCTTCACTGTCCATTTCTTCTGCGGGACAATCAGAAGAAACATTTTTCACTTCATCACTCCACCAAACATCGCGGCCGGCAACCATCGTGACATTGATTCCCGTTCGCTTGGCAACAATAACTTTTGTTACTGAAGGGCAAGCCTTCAACGCCTCATCCACAACAGCTTTCAACGCAATATCTTTTGAGCCACGATATCCGCCATCGGCCGTAATAACAATTTTACAATCAGCATCGTGAATTCTGTCAGCGAGAGAATTGAAAGAGAATCCTCCAAAAACTACGGAATGAATTGCTCCAATTCTAGCACAAGCAAGAACGGCAATAGCCAACTCAGGAATCATCGGCATGTAAAGACAAATACGATCGCCTTTTTTGGCGCCATTTTTTTTCAAAACGTTGGCGAAACGACAGACTTCAGCATGAAGCTGATTGTAGGTTATCTTTTTCGCAGCTTCATTCGGATCATTTGGTTCCCACAGAATTGCAGTTTGATCTCCTTTATCCTTCAAGTGCCGGTCGAGACAATTCTCAGTAATGTTCAGCTTCCCTCCCAGGAACCATTTGATATCAGGTTCAACAAAATTCCATTCGAGAACTTTATTCCACTTTTTTTTCCATGTGAATTCAGAAGCAATCTCTGCCCAGAATTCTTCAGGAGCCGCTACGCTTTTCGCGTACGCAGACTTGTATTCATCGAAATCACGAATTCTCATAAACCAGCTATTTACTTGATAAATGTAAGCGGGAATGTGATGAAAACAAATGATTAACTTGCATTTTCAACCGAAATTATGAAAACATTTTTCTCCCTTCTGTCAGGAGGAATACTACTGACCATGATTTCCTGCAACAACAACGCGGAAACAAAGGTGATCGAGATTGACACCGTCATTAAGAAGGAACTTAATGCAACGGAAATGTTCAGGGATTCTTTCTCGTATGACTCTTCCTTTGCCGCAAAACTTGGAGCAGATGAATATGGAATGAAAAAGTACGTAATCGCATTTTTGAAGAGAGGGCCAAACAGAGAACAGGATTCGGCAACTGCAGCGGATCTTCAGAAGAAACATTTAGAAAACATAATGCGCATGGCCAATCAAGGAACGCTGATCGTTGCAGGTCCTTTTCTAGATGATGGAGATGTTCGCGGCATTTACATTTTCAATGTGAAAACAATTGAAGAAGCAAAAGCGTTGACAGAAACTGATCCTGCAATTAAAGCTGGACGTCTGGAAATGGAACTGCATCCTTGGTATGGCTCCGCTACCTTGATGCTGGATGCAAAGCTGAATAAATTAGTGGCGAAAACGAGTGTCGCAGAATAAATCATGACCGATAGAAATTTCCTTCGATCGCTACGAACACCAACAGAAGAAAACCCATTACGGATTCTCGTAAGCGCTTGTTTACTTGGAGCAGCATGCGGAGTCGAAGGAACTAACTACGGAAATTACGAGAGCGTACTCAAACTCTTATCGTACAAATCTGCGCGATTAATACAGTTCTGTCCGGAAGAATTTTCATTTGGAACACCGCGAGAAATGTGCGACATCCATGGCGGGAATGGAGATGATGTTCTTGACGGGAAAGCGAAAGTTCTTACGGAATCCGGAATAGATTGGAGTGAAGGAATGATTCGTGCTTCTGAAAAAATGCTTGATGTTGCTCAAAAGAACAATGTTGAACTTTGTGTAATGATGGACATCTCTGCCGCTTGCGGAAGTCAGGTTATTTATAGCGGAAATCGTTACGCAGAAAATAAGATTTATCAAATCGGAAAAGGAGTTTGTGCGGCGCAGTTGATGCGAAATGGATTTCAGGTAATCAGCCAACGTGATTTCGCCTCTTTAGAAATTCTTTATTCAAAACTCGATAGCCATCACATTGTAGCAGAGACAGCAATAGATCATCATGAAGGTGAATGGTATCGTGGATATTTCGGATAATATGTCTTAACTACCAATTGACTATATTGTTACCAATTGAAGTCTTCAAACAAATGCAACAGTCTAGTACCCAAATGACACTATGTCTTGGCTTTCTCGAAGGGAATCATTCCAAATTGAAAGATTCTACTATTGGATTTGAGCAATAAAGGTTAGATATTTGCGTCAACTGCAATTTCTCCGCTGGCAAGCACTTCTTGAGAAATCAGAAAACAGACAGAAAAACATTAACCCAATTAATTATTAATTATGAAACTAAACTTACACTCAGTTTTCGCATTGGCGGTTTTGTTGCTTCCATTAACCGAAGCACGGTCGCAATGCATAGTAGATGTCACTTGTCCAGGAAATATTGCTGCCACAACTGATGCAGGAAATTGTACTTCCGTTGTTAATTATTCTATGCCAACTGCTACGAATACCTGTGCCGTGGTGGGATCGACTACATTCAACTACACAGGAACACTCCAGACATTCACAGTTCCTGTAGGTGTGACGATGATAACTGTCGACGCAACAGGTGCACAAGGTGGAAGCGTTACAGTTTCGTGCGCGGCAACGGGTGGACTTGGAGCTCGTATCGTTGGTGATGTAGCAGTTACACCAGGAGAAGTTATTTCAATCATGGTTGGACAACAAGGTTTCACCAATGGTTCTGATGCCGGAGGTGGCGGAGGTTCTTTTGTAGTTCGAACAGGAAATGTTCCATTAATCTGCGCTGGCGGTGGTGGCGGTGCTACAAATAATATCGGAGCATGCGGTGCAAATCGCAATGGAGTTAATGCTACCATTACTACTTCTGGAACTGCAAGCGGAAATGGACTTGTTGCAGGTGGAACCGCAGGAAATGGTGGCGGTGCAAGCTCCGGATCTGGTGGTGGTGGTGGTGGTTTCCTCACTAACGGAGTTGCAGGAACCGGTTTGCCAAATAACAATGGTAAGGCCTATGTAAATGGTGGAGCAGGTGGATCGGGTATCATCTATGCCTTTGGTGGATATGGCGGTGGCTGGGCTGGCCGGGGGAATGGCGGCGGTGGTGGTGGTGGTGGTGGATATTCAGGAGGCGGAACTAGCGGATCACAACCATTTACAGGTGGTGGTGGTGGTGGTTCTTACAATATCGGAACCAACCAAACGAACACCGCAGGATTTCAAACAGGTAACGGACGTGTAATTATCAGCTACAATGTTCCGGCTCCTGTATATGTAAACATGATTGCAGGATTAACAAGTGGTTCTGCATTTCCTGTTGGAGTAACAAATATGGTTTTCGTTGGAACTGATAGTTTGGGCGCAACTGACACTTGCTCATTTACAGTAACAGTTACTGATGGAGAAAGTCCATCTGCTTCTTGTCCTGGAAACATTAGCGCAACAGTTGATTCTGCAATGTGTTCTGCTGTTGTAACTTTCTTACCTCCAACGGCGACTGACAATTGCGCAGTATCTTCTATCACACAAACTTCCGGTCCAGTGAGTGGATCAGCTTTCCCAGTAGGAACAACCATGATTGGCTGGAGTATTTCAGATGCTGCAGGAAACTCAGCAACTTGCGGCATGAGCATTACTGTCACAGACGACGAAGCACCAATGATGATGTGCACACCAACAGTAACGAGGAATTCCGATTCTGGCATGTGCAGTGCTGTTGTTACTTATGCTGATCCTGTTGCGATGGACAATTGCAACATCGCATCAAACACATTAACCAGCGGGCCAGCTAGCGGATCAACATTCCCGGTTGGTACTACAACAATAACATACTTGGCGATGGATTCTGCCGGCAATAGCAGCACATGTTCGTTTGATGTTGTTGTTACGGATGCTGAAGCCCCTGCATTTGTTTGCCCTGGCACGCTTACTATTCCCACCGATTCAATGACGTGTGGTGCTGTCGTGACTTTCAATGCACCAGCAGCCACCGACAACTGTTCTTCTCCAACTGTAGTTCAAACTTCCGGACCTGCAAGCGGATCAACATTCCCTGTTGGCTCGACACTAATTATTTTCACGGCTACCGATTCTGCAGGTAACACTTCTGCATGTACATTAAACATAGTTGTTGTTGACAGCGATGCACCAATTGTAAACTGCGGCGCGAGCATTACAACTTGTGTTGGTCAATCAACTTCAATCACCGCAGCTGCAACGGACATGTGCTCAGGAATTGCAAGTCTTGATTATGTTTTGACTGGAGCAACTACTGGAAGTGGAAGCGGGAACGCAAACATCATGTTCAATGCAGGAGTTACGACAGTAACATATACTGCTACGGATTCAAGTGGCAACATGTCCAGCTGTTCTTACACAGTGACAGCAATTGCTCCTGCAGCAGTTACTACAAACGCAACTTCCACGAGTCCTTGTTTGAATGACGGAATTGTTACTCTTATTGGCACACCTGCAGGAGGAGTTTGGTCAGGCCCTGGTGTTACAGGTTCTACATTCAATCCAATGACTGCTGGAAATGGTCCTCACGTTTTGACATACACGTACACAGATTCAAGTGGATGTATAAGTTCTGGTGTTCTAACAATCGTTGTTAGTCCTTGCGTTGGAATTGTAGAGAACAACGGTCTGCAGGGAATACAAGTTGCTCCAAATCCTACGAGCGGAACAATGCAGATTTCATTGGGCGCACAATATGCGAACATTGAGTTGAGTCTTGTTCAGATTAACGGACAAGAAGTTCGCAACGAGAAGTACACCAACGTATCATCGATGACTATGTCACTTGAAGATGTTGCAGTAGGCGTTTACTTCTTGACGATTCGTGCTGGTGAAGAAGTGAAGACGGTGAAGGTGATTCGCAATTAGAATAGAAAACTTGATTGAAGCAAAAAGGCTGTCCGAATGGGCAGCCTTTTTCTTTCTGCGAAAATTATGTTCTCGATTTCGAACTTACCGTTCAAACAATTGCATGTATTTCTCAAAAACAAAAACGCGGTTTCTTTTGAATCCGGTTTTCTCTTTCAGGATACCAAGCTTCTCCATTTCCTGAACCAGTCGATTCGCGGTAGTAATATTCACATTCAACACCTCCGCGATTTCGTTCACGTCCACTAACGGTTTCCGGTACAGATAATTCATTAGTTCTTCTCCGAGCGACGCGCGCTTCCCCAGTTTAGTCATCTTCTTCTCATCAATCTCCAACTTCAACTTGATGATTTGATTGAACGTATCAATTGAACTTTGCGCTGTTTCTAAAACACCGACTAAAAAAAATTTCAACCAACGCAACATGTCATTTTTCGTACGTGCAATTGTAAGATTGTCGTAATACAATTGGCGGTTGCGATCGAAAAAATCGGAGAGATACAAACAAGGTCTGTTCAGGATGTTGTTACTCACGAGGTAAAGTGTAATCAACAATCTTCCAATTCGACCGTTTCCATCCAAAAAAGGATGGATTGTTTCGAACTGATAATGCGCAATTCCTATTCGCACAAGATGTGGCACGTTGATGTCGTCGTTGTTGAGATACTTTTCGAGATCGCTCATCAAATCGGCAACTTCGTTGTGATGTGGAGGAATAAAAAAAGCATCCTTCAATGTTGCTCCGCCAATCCAATTTTGCGACTTGCGAAAATCACCAGGAGCTTTCTGCTTTCCACGCACTCCGTGCATGAGCTTCTTGTGCGTGTCCTTGATGAGACGCGAACTCAGCGGCAGTTTCTCCAACTGCACGATAGCATGATTCATTGCAGAAATGTAGTTGTGCACTTCCTGCCAGTCGTCACGTTTCTCTGGATCCATTTGCTCTGAATTCCGGAAAGATTCTTCAACTGTTGTTTGCGTTCCTTCAATGCGGCTGCTCTTTGTCGCTTCTTTAGCGATGTGCATCTTGATAAAAAACTCCACATCCGGAATAAGTGTAGCAAATGCATTCAGTTCACCTAACTTGCGATCACAGTCGCTCAACAACGTGTGCAACTTCGCATCGTTGATGATCCAGGAATGATTAATCTGCTCCGGAGAAAAACTGGAATAGCCTGTTGGTTGTTTCCTGTAACCGCCAGCTTTGTAGTTGGTGATTTCCATGACTGAAATTGTTTCTGCAAATATAAATTATTATAATTGCATTTAGACTACTTTTTGCATTTATAATAGTCTTTACATGCATTTATTGACAATATTGCCAAGTTAATTGACCAAAAATGCAGAATATTGCCATCAGCAGAAAAAAAAACGAAACGATTCACTTTGTCACTTTCACTGGACCTTCATACTTCACACCCATCATTGCAGCATACTCTTCAATTGGTCGCATTCCCATTTCAGCGCGGCGTGTGTTGACGTTCGACTCGTCTTCTATTGGATAAAATTCCTTCACGCCAAACGGAGCATCTGAACGAAGTTGCGTTCCGTAAAGCTGCGATCGACCGCTTTTTATTCTCACATGATCAAACACATTAGCATACCATTCCTTGCTAGCTTCTCCTATTGCACTGAGAACCTCTAAACTGTCCAATCCATTGCACCTGATATATCCTCCATCGTGAATATAAATCAGGAATACCGCCTGCGCAGCAGTAAATCCAACCAGAGAAATTCTTGGCCATCCTCTTGCATCAATTATAGAATCCACTTCCTGTTCATTTGTCCTGTTGATCGCCGCTTTTGCGTGCAAATACTCGTCCCGCTTTTTACTGTTCACCTCCGAATTTAATTCCATCATCCTCATTTCATAAAAGTAAGCCTGATCCAAAGCGTACATGTGCCACAACTTTTTCGCCAACGGTAAATCTTTGATGCTGTTAGGCCTGTAATGCAACATGGAATCAAGCCATCTGTTTTCGAACAGAATCCATCGTGGATCATTTCTGATAGACAAAAAATCAGGGTTGATCAACGCGTAAATCGTCGTGTCGTACTGCAAATTAAGATTGAGATAGTGGAATGCAGAATCGACTTGTCCGTCGCGCGCGTACGCACACGCCAGTTCATATTTACAAATGCCGTACTTCTGATCATTCTGAAGACGATATTCAGGAATCGCTAACTTAACTTTTCCGAGTTTGAATAAACTATCTCCGCGCTTCATGTGAATAGTCGGAATTGTTTCTCCATTGGAAGCGACCATGTAATTCTGCGCATCGAGTGATGAATTGCCAGTGATGATCAGAAAGAACAGAAAATAATGATGGAAAGATTTCATGTTTCCGGATATACTAGGTCTCATTTTCACCCATACTTTTGACAACTTTCAAATGCACTAAAGCACATATCTTAGTTAATGAATACGCATCGTGAATGATGAATAAATTTGCAGAATCGAAAAATATTTCAACGGCGTTTTCTCTGACATCGAGGATAAATCGACCCAAAATAATCAATACCCAATTTCAATACTTATTCGATCACTAACTTTTGATATTCCATTCGCTCAACTCCACGTACTTCAACCACGTACATACCAGACTGCAAATTTACGAGATCCATTGTTACTCTAGATGTTTCACAATCCAATTGCAAAGTCACATCGCCGTGAATGTTGTATACAATGATGCTTCGGATCTGGAATGAAGCTTCGATAGTGAGAAGGTGGGACGTCGGATTAGGAAACAAAGAAAT
>CAZBYM010000151.1:0-8731 GCA_964495745.1 uncultured Chryseobacterium sp.
TAATCCAGAAACAAAATATTCGACAAGAATTGAAATGACAAGCTAAACAAGTCCAACAATTATTGCTGCATAAAGGGAAAGTGTCCGTAAGTAGAGTTGTTTCATTCAAAAGTAAAGATAGGGAAACGGATAGGAGTTTATCGTTTACCGTTAAGGCGTTCACCGTTCACCGTTAAGGCGTTTACCGTTGAAGCGTTCACCGTTATGAAGTTTACCGTTAGCTATTGGTGGGCAGTGTTTTCAGAATTCGAACTTGTAACCTACGCCTTTGATTGTACGAATAAATTCTTCGCCTAGTTTTTCACGAAGTTTACGGACGTGTACATCAATTGTGCGATCGCCAACAACAACTTCATCTCCCCAAACACGATTTAATATTTCATCGCGGGCAAAAACTTTTCCGGGTTTAGAAGCAAGTAGCGAAAGCAACTCAAACTCTTTACGTGGCAATGAAATTTCTTTACCTTCTTTGAAGACCAGATAACTTTCGCGATCGATTCGCAGTTTTCCTACATCTACGGCTGTAGATTCTGTTCCACCCGGATTTCTACGCAGCAATGCTTTAATTCTGCTTAGCAATACGCGTGGTTTGATTGGCTTATTGATATAATCGTCAGCACCAGCTTCAAATCCTGCAATATGGGAGTAGTCTTCGCTTCGCGCGGTTAGAAACGCGATAATAACGCCATCCATTCCGGGCGCTGCCCGCAATTCCCTGCAAACTTCAATGCCATCAACTCCAGGCATCATAACATCCAATAATACGAGATGTGGAGTTTCCTTTTTTGCAATTGTAACGCCTTCTTCACCTGTTCCGGCTACGTAAACATGATATCCTTCTTTCTTGAGATTGTAACTCAGGAATTCCAGTATGTCCGGCTCATCATCTACCAGCAGTATTTTGTAATCACTATTATTCATTTTCTCTTAATTATTCGCTACAAAGTTAACGTGGTAATAGACCTCCAATGTTAAAATAAAATTAAGATAATCCTCCTGAATTGGGCTGCGCCGCGAATTCACTTAACACGTTGATCACATGCACGTAATGTAGCCGTTAAGTTGGTGAAGTTTCTTTGCAGGGTAATTTATCAATCGAAAACATGCGTTTTTCATTCGTTTTATTCTTATCCCTGTTGAGTTTTTGCAGTTGGTCGCAGCAGAAAGGGACTATTTCCGGTACTGTAACTGAGAAAGACAATGGAAACGCACCTGCTTTCGGAGCAATAGTTCGTGTTGATAGCACCGCATATGGTTGCCCCGCAGATTTCGATGGGAAGTTTAAGCTAAATGTTCCGCCTGGAACGTATAGTGTTTCCTGCAAATACACAGGTTATGCACCCATGGTCATTACAGAAGTTGTTGTAGTGGCAGGAAAAACTACAGTATTGGATTTCCCACTTGATCGCAACAAATTTTTGATGGGTGATTCGACAGGATTTTTTGTTGTATATGGAGATCGACCGACAGGATCGGTGTTTACAGTTCTAGAGGATATTCAAAAAGGTGATAACGCAGTTGATGGACAGGGGCAGGGAGAAATAAAACAAACAGTTGCTACCGATGCGGGTCAAGTTGGAAGGAGAATTCCGGGTGTAACACTTGTCGATAATCGTTTTATTGTTATTCGTGGATTGTCGGAACGTTACAATTCGGTTGTTCTTAATAACGTATTAGCTCCTTCTGTGGAATCGGATGTTAAAGCTTTTTCGTTTAACATGGTTCCGGCAGCAATGATTGATCGGTTCATGGTTTACAAGTCTCCATCACCGGATTTGCCAGGAGAATTTGCCGGAGGAGTTGTACGGATAACAACGACTGACATTCCTGCTCAGAACAGCTTGAGTATTGGCTACGCGAGTGGGTATAGATCTGGAACAACATTTGAACCATTTTGTTTGAACACGGGAGGCAGCTCGGATTTATTGGGATTTGGAGCTAAAGATCGTTCGCTTCCTTCAGGATTTCCAACAAACGTGCGCAACTTGATTGGGAATCCTTCTGCTATTCAAGATGCAGGCAGATCACTTCGGAATGATTGGGGTTATGCGACCAAAAATGCACCACTTGACCAGCGTTTCAATGCAACGTATTCTTTGCGTGTCAGTAAACCAAAGTTTCAGTTTGGGAACATTACTTCAGTTAACTATTCGAATACTTACACTCACTATTTATCGAGGAGGATGGATTATAATTCTTACGATAGTGCAGCAATGCATAGTGATACAGTTTTCAATTATTTCGATGAGGTATATACAAGCAGTGTGCGATTGGCACTTGTACAGAACAATGCGATTCGATTCGGTAAAACTGGACAGCATCGTATCAATATCAAAAATCTCATGAATCAAATGGGAGACAATGAGACTACATTACGAACAGGAAGCAATATCGAAGAAGGAAACTATCGTGAGGAATATTCGTTCAGGTATTCGCAAAGATTTGTTTACACGGGTCAATTGATGGGTGAGCATGAGTTCAATGATAAACGTACAAGATTGGAGTGGACAGTTGCTTATTCTGCGGCGCGACGAGATGATCCGGATTGGAGAAGAGCGCGCTATACAAAGCCTCTATCAGCTAGCCCGAGTGACCCTTTCACTGTTTATATTCCATTCAGCGCACAACCATTTTATATGGGGCGGTTATTTATTGAGATGCAAGAAAATATTTATGCAGGCGCGTTGCATGCAGAGCAAGATATCACATTGGGTGCCGATTCTGTTGCCAAAAAGAAAGGTTACACTTTTACGGTTAAAGGAGGAGGATATTATGAGGAGAAGAAACGGAATTATTCAATCCGTAACCTTGGATATAAAGCTGCATCATCCGCAACATATGGAAATACTGAGCTGGCATTACTTCCTGTTGACCAACTTTTCGCGGAAGAAAATATCAATACTACTGATGGACTTGCTATTGACGAAGACACTAAGCGCGCCGATCAGTATGTAGCATCAACAACAATTCAAGCAGGTTACATAATGGGATTATTTCCGTTCGGCAGTTTCAAAGGAAAGACAGATTTGGAAACCCATGAAAGAATAAGATTAAGCGCTGGTATTCGTTATGAAGGAAGCGTCCAAACTTTGAATGGAAATCGTCAGAATAATGATACGGTCATTGTAGACAATGAGGTTATTCGCATATTGCCATCGATAAATTTGGCTTACAATATTTCAGATCGACTTTTGATTCGCGGTGCATACGGCAAGACATTGAATCGTCCGGAGTTCAGGGAAATTTCACCAACATATTTCTATGACTTCCTTTTCAATTCAATTAATGTCGGAAATAACGAGTTAAGAACTGCAAGCGTTGATAATTTCGATTTACGGTGTGAGTTTTATCCAAGACCAGGAGAAAATATTACAATAGGAACGTTTTACAAAAAATTTATTGACCCAATTGAAATGTATTTTATTCCCGGAGTAGGTTCGGGAGGCACCAGAAGTTTTACTTGGGGAAACGCCGCTCAAGCGGTAAACTACGGAATAGAATTAGAAATTAGAAAGAAGCTTGACAGCTTAAATGTCCCAGTCATAAAGAACCTCGGCATTGTTGCTAACGGGGCATGGATACGAAGTGTTATTGATCTCGACTCCGCAAATGTTGGAAATTCGAATCAGCAACGACCAATGATGGGGCAATCGCCTTGGATCATAAATGCTGGTCTTTTTTACCAAAACGATTCTTGTGGATTGCAAGTAAATGTAATGTACAACGTTATTGGTCCACGCGTTGTAATAGTTGGCGTTCCGGGAATTCCTGAAGTTTGGGAAATGCCGCGACATCAAATTGATATTGCCATCATCAAAACGTTTGGCAAAAATAAGAACATTGATGTTCGATTGAATATTACAGATCTTCTGAATAATGAGTTTGTATTATTACAAGATGCAAATGGCGATGGTATTCTCAATATGGAGAATGACCAAAGATTGCAGTCCTATAAGCGCGGTACTTATTTCATGTTGGGTTTTAATATAAGATTACTCGAGCCAAAGCAAAAGTAGAATTCGGGGATATTATATTTCTAGTTGGATCATAGCAAGTTCACAGCACAACTTGATTCACATGTCGATGTTATCCACTCACTAAAAGTGATCAAGAACGAAATCTGTTCAGTTCATATTGCGTTAACCTAACACAAAACTTCATCTATTTCAAGATTTTGTTTACGGTGGCATAATGTGAGGTAACAATAAAATAAACTCGAAGTCATACTCTCATTATAGTGTAGAAGTAGGTTTGCGCCATACTTAACATGACACTAAATTCAAATCCAATGAAAAAATTACTACTTGCACTAAGCCTCGTGTTGACAGCATCACTTGGCTTAGATGCCCAAATTATTAAGTCGGGCAACATTACCGCGAATGAAACGTGGACCAACAACAACATTTATTTGTTAAGTGGTTGGGTTTACATTAAGGCGGGGGCTACTGTTACAATTCAGCCAGGAACTGTAATTAAAGGTGACTTCCTTACACAAGGAGCCTTGATTGTTGAACGTGACGGTAAATTGATTGCAGATGGAACGGCTGAGCAACCAATTGTTTTTACTTCCCAAAAATCTGTTGGGCAGCGTTCGTATGGAGACTGGGGTGGACTAATTATTTGTGGTAGGGCAAGCGTTAATGCGCCAGCGAATGTAAGTCTTGGTACAACTCAAGGTGAGGCGGTAATTGAAGGTGGTGTTGGAAGTTTTTATGGCGGAGGACTGACACCGAATGATGATGACAGTTCTGGAGTTTACCGTTATGTTCGTATAGAGTTTCCAGGAATTGCGTTCCAACCTAACAGTGAGATTAATGGACTGACTTGTGGTGGCGTAGGTCGTAAGACAATAATTGAACACATTCAAGTTTCCTATTGCGGAGACGATTCGTATGAGTTTTTTGGTGGAACAGTTAATTGTAAATGGTTAATCGCATTTCGTGGGTGGGATGATGAGTTCGATACCGATTTTGGTTATAGAGGAAAAATTCAATTTGCCGTAGCTATGCGTGATCCAACAATCGCGGATGCTTCCGGGTCAAATGGGTTTGAGTCGGACAACGATGGAACTGGAACTGGCAACACTCCTATAACACATCCGATTTTTAGCAATGTGTCGATATTCGGCCCTTACTGCTTCAGCACCACGATAAACAGCAACTACAAAAGGGCACTGCATCTGCGGAGAAATACTCGCACATCTACTTTTAATTCAGTGTTCGCCGGATATCCAACAGGATTGCTGATTGAATCTTCTTCCACTCAAGCAAATGCGACTAACGGGGATTTGCGATTTAAGAACAGCAGAATGGTACAGATGAATGACACTTTGGCCGCAACTACTGCTGCGAATCCGAACAATACAAATGGCTCATTCTATATTGGTAACCCTTCAACTTCTACAGGATTTTATTACACCAATGGGTTCAATAACGGAACAATCGCTACAGTAGGAGCCATGATGGTTAACAATTTGAGTTTGACCAATCCTGACCTTACGCTCGCTGCAGGATCTCCACTTTTGACAGGGGCAAGTTTTGCAGACTCATACTTGACTGATCCATGGTTCACACCTACAACGTACATTGGAGCATTTGATGGTTCTAACGATTGGACTGATTGCTGGACTTCGTTTGATCCTCAGAATGAGGCATACTCTGCAGCAACAAACAACGCATTCGCGGTAACCGCTACGGCAACCGGAGCAACCACATTCTGTGCCGGTGGTTCAGTAGATCTTGATGCAGGTTCTTATCCCGGCGCTACTTTTGCCTGGAGCAATGGTGGAACTGCACAAGCAACTACAATCACAACTTCCGGAACTTACAGCTGCACAGTAACTAAATCGAATGGTTGTGTTGCAACTTCAAATGCAATCACTGTAACAGTGAATCCTCTTCCGACAACACCAATAATATCTGCAGGTGGACCAGTAACGTTCTGCAATGGAGGAAGTGTTGTACTTACATCTTCACAAGCCTCAGGCATTGTCTGGAGCGATAATTCTACATCAACTGCAATTACAGTTAGTTCTTCCGGAACGTATGATGTAACATACACTGATGGAAATGGTTGTTCTGCAACATCCGCACAAACTACTGTAACAGTAAATGCAAATCCTTCTGCTCCTGTTGTAACAGCAAGTGGAGCAACTTCGTTCTGTACAGGAGATAGCATCACGCTTACATCAAGTCAGTCTTCAGGTAACGTGTGGAGTCCAAACATGGAAACAACAAGCAGTATTGTCGTTGACTCATCAGGAACTTACTCTGTAACGTACACAGATGGTAACGGATGCAGTGCGACTTCGAACTCCACAACTGTTTCTGTGAGCAGCGCTCCGGCGCCAACAGTTTCAATCGTTGGAAGCACTTCATTGTGTCCGGGAGAAACTGTAACACTTACATCCTCAACTGCTGATACGTATCTCTGGAGCAACGGAGCAACAACACAATCAATTGTTGTAAGTGCTGCTGGAACATATTTCGTAACAGTTACGAATACTGATCCTTGTAACGGTACTGGAGCTTCAGCATCAACTACAGTGACAGTACTGACAGCGCCAGTAGCTGGATTTACTTACAATGTTCCTGTGGTGAACCAGTATGGATTCACGAATACATCAACAGGTGGTACAATTTACCTTTGGGATTTCGGTGATGGTAATTTGTCTACAACACAGAACCCATTGCATATCTATGCTACAAGTAACACGTATACTGTAACACTTATTGTTACTGGAGCAAATGGATGTACAGACACAATTGTGCAAGTGATTAACGTTGCTATTGGTGTTCAGGAACAAACAGAACTTAATGCTATCACGTTGTTCCCGAATCCTGCGAATGAAATCATCAACCTTGCAATCAATTTGAACGCAGGATCTGATGTAAGTGTATTTGCTTACGACATGACTGGAAAAATATTGATCAATGAAAATCACGACATGGCTGTTGGGAATACCAACTTACAGTATGAAGTGACGAATTGGTCAAACGGAATTTATTTCTTCCAAGTAACTACCGGAGGAACGGTGAACACAGTGCGAGTAGTTATCGCGAAGTAATTCTTGGAATTCAATTTTGAGCAACGCCTTCGGAGAAATCCGAGGGCGTTTTTATTGAACCGGATTGGATAACTTCTACTCAGGAGTTAATTCCTGAACAACTTGTAATACTCATATAAATGAATACTCAGGTTCTGAGACTTCCCTGGGATTTGCGTTGAATTCGTAAACTGGGCGAATTGCGTACACAATTACTGATGCGTTGGGAAGAAAGGTGTTGAGTTCGCAATCGGATTCTTCCGGCGTTATGCTTCAAGTGGACGAAACAAGTAGATTCTCTTCCGGAATTTATATCCTGACGGTAATAGAGGGTGAAAACAGTTATCCAAGAAAATTCATCGTCCGCTAAGCCGCAGTTTCGAAACAGTAGCCAATTCCTTTTACGGTTTTGATAAATTCATCGCCGATCTTCTCACGAAGTTTGCGCACGTGAACATCAATTGTTCTATTCTTCTCTCCGAATTCTGCGCCCCAGATTTCGCGATAAATTTCTTGCCGTGTAAAAACTTTTCTTGGTGTGGCAAGCATTAACGCAAGAAGTTCAAATTCTTTTCGTGGAAGAACAATTTCTTTTGGCCCTTTGAAAACAACATATCGCTCTCTATCAATACGGATATTTCCTGATTGAATATTCGGCGACAATTCTTTTAGCTTATTGCGTTTCAGTAACGCTTTTATTCGCATGACGAGCACTCCAGACTTCACAGGCTTAATTATGTAATCATCTGCTCCAGCAGAAAATCCTGCGATTTGCGAATAATCTTCGTTTCGTGCAGTGTAAAATGCAATCAGACTTTTCTGTAAAGTTGGAATTTGTCGTAACTCGTGACAGATTTCAATTCCATCCATGCTCGGCATAATCACATCAAGGATTACAAGATGTGGTTGAAATTTCTTCGCAATTTCAATTGCTTCTTTGCCGTTGTCTGAGCAAACAACGTTGAAACCTTCTGATTCAAATATGCCTTTTAGCGACAATAAAATGTGTTCATCGTCGTCGACCAACAGTAGCCGGTAATTGTCTCTTTCGTTCACAGATTTCTCACTTTCTAGTTAGCGAAAGTATCTGTGCAAGGTTGCGTGCCTGTTAAATGGGGGTTAAGGAAAAATGAATTCTTGCGAGCTTGTCATGACTATTACGAAGGAAAATTCGCATGCTTTTGCTCTATCATCCTGAGATTGTTAATAATCCAACACCCTGTCAATGGATTAATTTCATGAAGAACCCGTAATTTCAAGCAAATGAAAGGTAAGCCTGGCTCGGACTTTTTTTATATGGTATTCGAAGTCGTACGACTTGTTCCATTGGGAAGGGTTACAACTTACGGAGCAGTTGCGAGTTACTTGGGCATGAAAGGTTCATCGCGAATGGTAGGATGGGCCATGAATGCTTCGCATAGCCATCATTCCAAAGTTCCTGCACATCGAGTTGTGAATCGAGAAGGAATGTTAACAGGAAAAAGTCATTTCAAATCGCCATCTATGATGCAGGAGTTGCTGGAAGGCGAGGGCTTGCGCGTGAAAGATGATAAGGTGCAGGATTTCAAGAAGTTTTTTTGGGATCCGAATACAGAGCTTAAGCTCTGATGTAATGTGTTAATCTGTTAATGTGGCATATTACTGAAAAATGGTTGGTAAAAAGCGCTGAAACACTTGCTAGCATTG
>CAZBYM010000152.1:0-8715 GCA_964495745.1 uncultured Chryseobacterium sp.
TACTGGGATTTTATTTATGAAAACAATTTGCGGGAACCAATTACTAATCTGCTCATCAATCTCGATCGGGTCAACTATTCGAATCTAAAGGAAACCGGAAATGCGATACGGGATCTTGTGAGGAAGGCAAAATTTTCTCCATCATTGCGTGAAGCAGTTAAGTTGGCTTATGATGAGATGTGCAAAAACTATGGACGAGTGGCTGACGTGGCGGTTCGCAGTAGCGCAACAGCAGAGGACTTACCCGGAGCAAGTTTTGCAGGTCAACATGATTCGTACCTGAATGTTAGCGGGGAAGAAGCCGTTCTTGATGCTATTCATAATTGCTTTGTATCGCTTTTCACTGATCGTGCAATAAAATATCGTGAAGATCAGCACTTCGATCATATGAAGGTTGCGCTTTCAGTTGGTGTTCAAAAAATGGTTCGATCGGATAGCGCGAGTTCGGGGGTAATTTTTACGCTCGAACCTGAATCCGGATTTCGGGATGTTATCTTGATCACTGGTGCTTGGGGACTTGGAGAGAATATTGTGCAGGGCGCAATTAGTCCGGATGAATATTATGTATTCAAACCTACTTTCCTAAAAGGGAAAAATGCAATTGTGCAGAAAAAACTTGGAAGCAAGGCGAAAACACTCGTTTATTCTGAAGGAGTGGATCATCAGCCTAGCGTCGGTACTATCAATATTGAAACACCACTGGATAGACGTAATGAGTTTGTGTTAAGTGATTCTGAAATCACCACTCTTGCAAGTTGCTCGATTGTAATAGAGAATCACTACAAGCAGCCAATGGATATTGAATGGGCGAAAGATGGTTTTACTGATGAACTTTTCATTGTTCAGGCCAGACCAGAAACGGTGCAGCAGAGGCGCGATCCATACATTCAAAAGGAATATGTGCTGAAGGAAAAAGGAAAACTAATCACTTCCGGAAATGCGATAGGTGGAAAAATTGCTTCTGGCTTTGCGCGGGTGTTAAATTCCCCGGCAGAAAGTGACAAATTAAAACCAGGGGAAATTCTTGTAACCGGACTCACGAATCCTGATTGGGATCCAATCATGAAAAAAGCTGCCGCAATTATTACGGATCGTGGAGGAAGAACCAGTCACGCTTCGATTGTTGCGCGCGAATTGGGATTAGCGGCCGTTGTAGGTACCGGAGATGCGACGAAAAAAATTATTGACGGGCAGGAAATAACTGTGTGTTGTGCCACGGGGAAGACTGGTGAAATCTATGAGGGAAAATTGCATTGGGAAGAGAAGGAACATGATCTGCGTAATATCAGGTTGCCAAAGACTCAACCGTTACTTATTGTTGGTGATCCTGACAATGCATTTCCGTTATCTTTTCTGCCTTCGGCCGGTGTTGGGTTAATGCGTCTGGAATTTGCGATCAGTAATTCGATTCGCGTGCATCCGATGGCGTTGGTCAATTTTGACAAGATGAAAGACCTGAAGGCGAAACAGGAGATTGAAAAATTGACTGCTGAATATCCGGACAAGAAAAAATACTTTATTGATCAACTATCCTTTGCTGTTGCTACTGTAGCATGTGCGTTTTATCCGAGGCAGGTTATTGTTCGCATGAGTGATTTCAAGACTAATGAGTATGCAAATCTCATTGGAGGAAAGGAGTTTGAACCAATCGAAGAAAATCCAATGATTGGTTTTCGCGGAGCATCAAGATACTATAACGAGCGTTATCGCGAGGGCTTTCGTCTTGAGTGTGAAGCGATGAAAAGAGTGAGAAATGAAATGGGATTGGACAATGTTAAACTCATGATTCCATTTTGTCGTACTGTCGAAGAAGGGAAGAAGGTGGTGGATCTGATGGAACAATATGGTCTCAAGAGAGGTGCGAATGGATTGGAAATTTACGTGATGGCTGAGATTCCCAGCAATATTCTTCTCGCTGAAGAATTCGCGAAAATATTTGATGGATTCTCCATTGGCTCCAATGATCTTACACAATTGACACTTGGAATTGATCGGGACAATTCTATCATAAGTTCTCTTTTCAATGAAAAGGATGAAGCTGCAAAGCAATTGATCGCGACGCTTATAACCAAAGCGAAAAAGGCCGGCGTGAAAGTTGGCCTTTGTGGTCAGGCTCCAAGCGATTTTCCGGAGTATGCGCAGTTTCTTGTCAACGAAGGAATCGATAGCATTTCATTCAATCCCGACGCATTACTAAGTGGGATTGAAAATATTTGTGTGGCCGAGGAAAAGAAGAAACAGGTAGTCACTAAACAACAATAATATCATGGAAAAAATATTTGCAAATAAAGTCGCTCTGGTAACTCGCGGAAGTTTTGGTATTGGCCGTGCTACTGCAATTGCATTCGCGCGCAGGGGTGCAAAAGTCGTGATCGCAGATTGGATTGAAGATCAGGAAACCATCCAGCTCATAAAGAATGAGGGCGGAGAAGCACTCGCTGTAAAATGTGATGTTTCAAATAGTGCTGAGGTCAGGAGCGTGATCGAAAAAACACTATCTGCTTTTGGAAGATTGGATTTTGCGTTCAATAATGCTGGGATCGAAGGAAGTATGGGAACTACCCAGGATTGCACAGAAGAGAACTGGGATAAAACAATAAGCGTTAATCTCAAAGGGATTTGGCATTGCATGAAGTTTGAAATTCCGGAAATGCTTAAACAGGGAAAAGGTGTTATCGTCAATTGCGCATCCATTGCCGGACTTGTTGGATTCCCCGGTTTGCCCGCATATGTCGCGTCTAAACATGGAGTAATCGGGCTTACCAAAACTGCTGCTTTAGAATGTGTAAAGCTAGGAATACGAGTGAATGCTGTTTGTCCGGGCGCAATTAAAACACCAATGATTGACAGGCTAACTGGTAACAAAAAAGAAGCTGAAGATCAGTTTGCTGCAATGGAGCCGATGGGTCGTCTTGGACAACCGGAAGAAGTTGCGAACGCCGTGATCTGGTTGTGTTCTGATGATTCTTCTTTCGTAACGGGGCACGCAATGGCAGTGGATGGCGGATGGATTGCACAGTAAATTGTGACAGACAGGAATTTGGAATACAAATGCGTCAAGAATATTAATGTGGATCACCTTCGTTTGCGCTGTAAGACCCAATACAATCCCTTGACGTCTGTTTCATTTTGTTTCAACAAAAAAACGAGGATGATTTCTTCAAGGATTTCCAGTAAAGTTACTGCAATGGTAAAATAGAACAACCAATACAAAGGCCCGAAAAATAATAAAATGAGCATAAAACAACCCTGAAGGAGAGCAGATATTTTTGCCAAATAGGTATGGAAACTTGAAGGTCGTCCGTATCGTATTACAGCCATACCAATCTGGACGAAGTAGGGAATAACGACGCTCAGAATCAATAATTTGTTCTGTTCCAGGAATTCCTTTTCAAAAACCCATAAACTTGTGGCAGCAATAGTGAATGTTATTGCGTCGCCTATTGAATCCAATCGCGCACCGCGTGGCGACTCAATTTGTAATTTCCGAGCCAGTACACCATCAATAATGTCTGTTGCCAGACTAATTCCAAGGATGCAGGCGAAAAAAACTTTCGAGCCAATGCATAGCAAAAGTATCAACACAACAGAAGCAACGATCCTGTAAATTGAGAACCAATCTGCAATATTATTTCCTGATTTATTTTCCGGACCGGTTGTTCCCTTCATCGAATTCAAGAGGTTATTATCAAATACTTTGTTTCGTATCATCTTTTTGTTCCTGAGTTGTTCTCACAAGGAACAAAACGATAACGCTGATCACAGCAGCGAAAAAGCACCAGACTGAAATCAGAAATTCCTGATACATCATGACGGTAATAAGAAATGAAAAGAGTATCGCGAAACCAAGAACAAACATTTTATTGATTTTTGAAATTAGTGGAGGAAATATCGTTGCCAGAATATACGCTATGCTTGAAATATGTACACCCATTTGCGGAAAACTGCGATGGTAAACGATATGGCGATCTGCTGCATCAGCCCAAACGGGATAATTAATCAGGCAAAAAGTATTGTACAAGGTCAAGATCACTCCCGCGGCTGCCAACGCCAGTAGTATAGCTCTGCGCTTACCTCGTGGCTCGATCAGCCAAATACTAATCGGTACCCATGCTGGCCATATTACCTGAGCGAAGATGAGGAATACATAAACGGCAGGTTGTTGAAATCCGGGAGGAATGGAATTTGTTGACGATAACCAAATAGATCCCTCAGCAAATTGTTGCGTTGCAAAAAGAAGCGGTATAGCTGCGAACGGCATTAACCTTCGCGACTCTACCTTTTTCATTGCAGCAATTCCAACTGCTGTGAGCATAACGGCAGCACCAAAACTAGCTCCGGCTGAAAAACACATATTGGTAAAAGTCTTCGTTGATTACTGTTATGCCTAACAGGCCAGGCACAATTGAACAAAATATCCTCAGAATTAGTTGTCGTTAATGACTGTTACCATCGTGTCAGATGATATGCATTGCTACGGTCGCAATTGCTGCCGATTCCATCTCGTCAGAAAAGCATTAATAATTATTGCTTCAGACATCTCGCAATTTCAGCAAAAAGAATTTCAGCCTCGTAAGGTTTGTTCACGTAACCATTCGCGCCTAGTTGTAGAGCTGCTTCAATATCTTTTTTCTCAACACTAGCAGAAACGAAAACGAATGGAATGGAGGCGGTAACCGCGTCTTTTTTCAATTCCACGATCACTTCAACTCCCGTCGCGCCGGGCATCCATACGTCACATAAGATGATGTCGGGAAGAACTTCCTTTGCTTTTGAAATTCCATCGATGCCGTTTACCGCGCAATGAACTTCATGCCCTTCAAGTTCGAGCAGTTCAATCGTATTCTCAAGCAAGTCACGATGATCTTCTATGAGGAGAATTCTTGCCATTTAGGTTTGCGATTATTTAGCCAATTAGGATAATAAGACAACCCTAAAGATAATGATTCGTTATGGTAATTGACTTACAATATTATTACGTATCAATACTGCAAAATTGCTTGCGTCACTACATTCATCTGTAAGATGTTATGTGATTTTGCAAACGAGTAATAGTGCCTATGACCAGCGAACGGGCAAAACACAGGTTCGAAACTTCCGCAACTCAGGTATTGCATTATGATTATTTTCCTCCGGCATTAATAAATCTACGCAACTCATCTTTCTCAGAAGAAAAAGCCAATTCATCCACAAGCTGGTAATAGTTATTCTGATCAGGACACTTGGCATAGCACATCTTGAACAATTTCATCTTGTCGTCACCAAAAGCAAACACTTCAGAAATCGATTTGATTTGAGCCACGTTGAAGCAACGATCTTTTGAAAGTAGTGTAACTAGCGCCATCTGATCCGAAGCGAATCGTTTGTCTTTGATTTGCTGTAACAGCGGTTGGAAATCCTGATCTGTTACAAGACAAGGTGCAGGAGGCGGAGTGAGATAGATTCGTGCATAAGCCATCCATTGATCTTTCATTGGCTGACCGGCAAATGCGGCTGCAGCATATGGATAATGATCCTGATCGTAAACGCGCGGGAAGCACGATTTCAAAGCACGTAAACGAATGTCTTCTGAAGTAATCAGAGAAGTAAGTTTCATCACATGTGTCATGCTCAAACAATTTCCAGCTGAAGCATTTTCGATGGCAACAAGTTTTGATTCATCTGTTGGTTGCTTGAAAACATTTTCTCCAATAGGCTTGAACAAAATTTCAGCAATTACAGGACCGCCACAACCTTTGCTAGTGGTTGTTCGAACTGTATCAGGATAATCCCATGCCGGATAAACAGGTACAGCGCCGGGACGTGGCGGCGGTGGAGCAATAACAACCGGATTTGCCGGACCTACTACTTTTGGCGCGGGCAAATGACTAACGTAATCATATGTTCGCAACGCATATGAGAATGAAGCAAAAGCATCATAAACAATGAAAAAGTTCGCCGCATCATATGTGTGTGTATACGCTTCTTTGCAGAACACCATTCTAATTGAATCACTTTGAAAAAGAAGCGCAATATTTTTCACCTGCTCTGAATACACACAATTAGCTTTCACGAATACTTTCGCTTTCTACAGCTTCGCTGCATCCGTGCGTAGTATTGCAATCTGATTGAAATTCGTTTGATAAACAGAAGCAGAAACAGGGCTGGCGCAATTTTGAGCTGTTGTGAAATTGATAAACGCGCAGAACAGTAGAGTTGTGAAAATGTGTTTCATAAAGATGAATTGATAAAATATTTCCTGATTCAAAGTTAAAACTAGTCAGTTTGCAGAAACAAAAGGCGTGCCATAGATATTTATTTCAGTTTTTGAATTGGGATTACAAATTGCGAGAGCAAAGCGAATGAAAATATGTTTTATCTTCAACCCATAAACGATTCTGACTTTTATGGAACTTTTCATTTCAAATCTCCCTTTCACTGCGAAAGATTCCGACTTACAACCTGTTTGTGAAGCGTATGGAGAAGTAACTCGTGTTCATGTTGTAACTGATCGTGCAACAGGTCGCTCGAAAGGATTCGCATTCGTAGAAATGCCGGATCGTTCTCAAGGAGAGGCGGCAATTAAAGCGTTAGAAGGAATGGAATTTATGGGAAGGCAGATCAAAGCGCGTGAAGCAATGCCGAAACGTTGATTCGAAAAAAAACTTTTTAGTGTGGGAGGCGATCCCGCATAAGTCCGTAAACCCAGGTACCGGCCACAGCGCTCAATAAAGTGATCGAAATTACAGTTGCGCCGCTGCCAATCATTGCGTAAAGCGGTCCCGGACACGCTCCTGTTATTGCCCAGCCAAATCCGAAAATTAAGCCTCCGATCACTTGCCCTTTATTGAATGCTTTCGGATAAAATTCAATTTTCTCTCCGTAAATTGTTTTGATATCGAATTTTTTGATGAGCCAAACGGAGATTGCACCTACAACAACTGCACTTCCAATAATACCGTACATGTGGAATGATTGCAAGCGAAACATTTCCTGAATCCGGAACCAACTGATTACTTCAGCTTTCACCAGAATTATTCCGAAGCACATTCCTGCAAGAAGATATTTTGCGTTGTGGAACCACTTGTGCTGAAGTTCACTCTTGTTTACGCTCACGGAGTCGAGCGAACGAACTTCAAAGTCGGTGTTGGTATCTTGCGTTGTTTTCATGTTCAATCGAAAATTAAAGTGAAAGAATAAGTGGCAGGATGAAATTCGCCATGATAAATCCGCCGGCCATAAAGCAACAGGTTGCTATGAGTGAAGGCAGCGACAAAGTCGAAAGTCCCATAATTGCGTGACCACTTGTGCAACCCCCGGCATAACGTGTGCCGAATCCAACGAGAAAACCACCAACAACGATCATGATGAATCCGCGAAGAGTGAGCAACGCATCCCAATTAAATAATTGTGTGGGAACTATGCTGTCATAATTAGTAATTCCATATCCGGCTAATTCCTGTTTCAACTCAGGAACAACGATGACGGGATTTGGATCATTTAGAAGTTGTGTTGCGATTATTGCTCCGAGAATAATTCCTCCTGCAAAAACGAGATTCCAAATTTCCTTTTTCCATTCATAAGAAAAAAATGGAATTTTACCCGGTAAGCAAGCGGAACAAATGTGGCGCAATGTTGCACTTATTCCGAACATTTTGTTGCCCATGATTAACAAAAGTGGAACTGTTAGTCCAATAAGTGGGCCAGCCACATACCATGGCCAGGGTTGTTTCAATATTTCTACCATTTATTTCGTGGTTTTGGGTTCAGAATGTCTGCAATTCCGGCAATGCATGGGGGTGGTTGAGCAGGAGTCAAATGTAAGGATTGCTTCAAATACAACATAAATTGCGTTGCAGATTCTGTCGAAATTACAGCAAATCTTCAATGGATGCATTGTGAAAAAAAAGAAGCAAATTCTGAGCTGTAACTGGCGATTATTTCACTTGCAATTTGCTGATTTCAGCCTATATTCGTTGACTCACATTTCACACACAAACTACACTTTCATGACACTAATTTATCGTAGACTGCGCAACACAGTTGTGTTCGCTGCACTTTTGTTTTGTGGCAATTCTTTCGCTCAAAATATTCAGGTCTCCGGCGCATTAACCGGCAATGGATTGTATCCTGATCTTGGAACTGCATTTACAGCTGTCAACGCGGGTGCTCAAACCGGATCGAATATTATTATTGCGGTATTAGGTAGTACAGTTGAAACAGCAACTGCAACGCTAAACCAGAACGATTGGAATAGCGTTTCAATCATTCCCGTTGGTGGCGTACCACGAATCATAAGCGGAAATTTCGGGGGAGTGCTTGTTTCTTTCAATGGAGCAGACCGGGTTGGTGTTGATGGATTTAATACTGGCGGCAACGCGCTAACGTTCGATAATCAATCGGTGAGCACAGTCGCAACGATCAGTTTTACGAATGATGCGCATCTTGATGCCTTTCAGAACATCACTGTTCTTGGTTCTAATGGAAACACAACAGGTGGAGTTGTTCAATTCGGAACTGCAACTTCAACGGGTAACGATAGTATAACATTCAGCACGTGCGTTATTGGAGCTTCTGCCGGAGGTTCGCCTGCGAATTGTGTTTATTCTGCCGGAACTGCAACTGCGGGGATGGAAAACAGCGTGATTGTTTTTAATACGTGCAACATTGAAAACTACTTTAATGCCACATTTATTTCTACTGGAATTCAGGCTGCAGCTGGGAATACTGGATGGA
>CAZBYM010000153.1:0-8672 GCA_964495745.1 uncultured Chryseobacterium sp.
GGGCAAACCGCTAGCGCCACCGGCATCGCACTTAATGGATTCCAAAATTCTTTCGGTGGAATTGACGACGCTTTTGTGGCTAAGTTTTCAGCGTCGGGCACTCTAATTTGGGCGACATACTATGGCGATTCAGGAAGCGATATGGGTTATTCTGTTCATTGTTCGATCAATGGTTCCATCGTATTAACTGGACAAACAAATAGTACAATCAATATCGCCTCGTCTGGCTTTCAAAATATTATCGGTGGAAATGGCGACGCATTTGTTACGCTGTTCGACCAAAGTGGAAACCGATTGTGGGGTAGCTATTTAGGTGGCGTAGGTGATGAATTTGCTCTTTCCGTTACGTCTGATGACACTGGATATATTTACATAAGTGGAAGGACAGATAGTCCAAGTGGTATTGCAAGCAATGGTTATCAAAATTCTCTTGCAGGAATCGACGATGCATTTTTAGCAAAAATATCGTCCCAAGGAAACTTAATCTGGTCAACTTATTTTGGCGGATCAAATTCTGAAATTGGTTACTGCGTTCGTACCAACAATAATGGAAACGTATTTATAACAGGAATAACTCAAAGTACAACAGGAATCGCTGTTAACGGATTTCAAAATACAATCGGTGGTGGAGTTGACGCTTTTCTGTGCAGTTTCACATCTGCAGGAACACTGACTTGGTCAACTTATTATGGAGGCAATGGAGGCGACTATGCATACGCTCTTAGTGAGGATCAATTCGGAAATATTATTCTCGTAGGACAATCGTCCAGCGCGAACAACATTAGTTTCGGTGGTTTTCAAAATACTCTTTCGGGAACAACTGATGCCTTTCTCGTTCAATTTGATAATAATGGCAACCGTTTGTGCGGCACATATTATGGAGGTAGTGGGCAGGAATGGGGTTCAGGTGCCGCAATTGATAACCAAGGTGATATTTATCTGATGGGAACAACAACCAGTTTGACAGGAGTTGCAGCGAGTGGTCATCAAAACACCTTTGGCGGTGGTTATGACGACGCGTTCCTTGTGAAGTTTTCATCCATCACTACAACTATTACAAACGAGAACACACCATTGGATGTATCCATAGTTCCAAATCCTAGTAGCGGCCTATTTCATTTACGTCTAGGTTCTGATAACATTGAAGAAACTCCATCTCAACTATTCATCTACGACAATTTAGGTAAACTGTTATGTTCATCCACGATAACCCAGTACTTGCGGGATATTGATGTAGGATATTTGCCTGATGGCATATACATTCTACAACTAGTTAATGATGTTGGAACTACAACAAGTAAATTAATTATCCAACATTAATAACTTCAGAGCTCGAGCAACTCATTCGTTTCGCAGTTGTAGGAGAATTTTCGGTGCACTAAACTCTTGAGACGAAATCAACCGAAATTCTACAATCTGTCCCCTCCACCGCCCCCTTACATGCGAAACGCTCACACAATCAATCGATTGGTGAGCGTTTTGCGGAACGGACGGGACTCGAACCCGCGACCTCCGCCGTGACAGGGCGGCATTCTAACCAGCTGAACTACCATTCCAAGGTAATTCCCTTTCGGGATGGCAAAAGTACGAGTTTTTTTATTCCCACAAATTCTTTATACATTTTTCGTGAAATTCAGACGTTTGTCGCTGGTATTGAGTATGAACCAGTGAAAATCTATAGCAATAAATACGGCTTAATACGTCCTCGTCATCGAATTCGGAATACAAATGATAAAATCGCCACGGTTGTGTTCCTCTTTATTGAGCGTGGAGATATCATCTTGCTGTGCCGGAGAAATCACCAAAATTTTTAGAGTTGGATTTTGTTGTAATAAATACCAGCCAATCGCCTGATGATAATCGCTGTGATACGAACCTTGATAGTGGATAAAATGTTTTCCTGGCTTCCAGTTTGTGCCAATGAAATGTGCCATGGTAGCATCTTTCAAGGCTTGAGACATTGGAAGATTTTGTCCACCATGTCCACCAGCGTTGTTGAATATATCGCGGTAACACTGGAGCGTGCTGTCGTAACGAATTGGAAGTGGTGCAATCCAGCGCTTAGTTGAATCTGGCAGCGTATCAAGTGAAGAAAGTCCGCTCATGTATACTTTGTTCGCATACTTACGCGGTACGTTAGTGGCAATGAACGGAATCTTATGATCTTTTGCGAAATCAACGAGAGGACGATAATCTGTCTGGTAGTTTGGCCACAAGCGAACCACTGTCTTCAATTGTTTGTCTTCAACTTTTCCGTTGAGATACATGTTCAATCCTACTTGATTATCGGCTTCAAACATTTCTGCTCCGAGAATCATGTTTTCATCGCCAAGTGCTTTAGAAAGGTCTTTGGTTAATTCCAATTGTAACCAATGACAAATAGGATTGTCATGATATTCGCCAAACAAAACGATGTCTGCTTTTTTGGCTTCTGCAAGAAGAGCGGAATAATTGGTTTTCTTTCCGTTTGCAGTAAACATGTTGTAAGCAGGTTTGTCTTCTCCTTTGAAAGCAAAACTCAGGAATAGAATTACCGGAAGAAAAAAGTAAAATTGTTTCATGGTATTCGTAATGTTTTTGTGAATAAAAAAATACTTCCGGGTTTGCACTTACAAAGTAAGCAATTTTATCAGCGCAAAATGATTTCAGATCGCGTAGTAGTGTCTGATTTTGATCAAAAAAGTTTCGCTCCGCTTCGTAGATCGTTATTACTTGAATGTGTTATTAAATAGAACGAGGATTAAACGGATCGAACGGATAAAAACAGATGATCCGCTTCACGGATCGTTACTTTCTGCGCTTCCGGGGTTTTCAGAATCGCACAGCGATTCATAATTCCAGCCGACCTCGGCATTCGGGCGCGGCGAGTCATTCCGTTTAATCCGTCAAATCCGCGTTCTATCACCTGCGTTCCTGTTTTTTCGCGGAGGAAAAATAGTTGAAATTGACACATTGCCACTGCATGGAATACTCTTATTCTTCCATTACGATTTTATTTGCCCATTTAAGCGCCGCATCAAAATGAGGATGAACATTCGACTCGCCAACTTCAGCAAGGAGGCCCGATTTTTTTATCTCTTCGAGAACCGCGGGCTGCACTCCTGAGAGAACAAATTTTATTTTACTTTTTCCTGACCTGCGGAAGACTTCTTCAAGCGTGTGAATACCTGTAGCGTCTATAACCGGAACAGAACGCATTCTAATAATCAGAACTTTGGGAGGAGATTCAACAAATTCCATTGACTCTTTGAATTTGTACGCAGCTCCAAAAAAGAATGGCCCTGTAATTTCGAAAACTTCAATTCCTTTTTGGATAACGTATTTGGATGTGGCATTCGGATCATCTGCAGCATCCGAATCACTTAAGTCTTTCGTGATGACTTCCACGTTCGAGAGTTGTGTCATTCTTCTCATGAAAAGAAATGCAGCGAGAACCATTCCGATTTCAATTGCGATTGTCAGATCGACAAGAACCGTAAGCAAGAAGGTCGCAACAAGAACGATGACGTCGCTTTTTGGTCCGCGCAACATGGCTATGAACGATTTGTATTCGCTCATGTTAAAAGAAACAACAACCAGAATTCCGGCCAGACATGAAAGCGGAATCAGAGAAGCCCATTTTCCAACAAACAACATTATTATCAGCAGCGTAATTGCGTGAGTAATTCCTGCAATCGGAGTTCGTCCTCCGCTTTTCACATTTGTCGCTGTTCGGGCTATAGCACCTGTAGCTGGAATACCACCGAATATTGACGAGAAAATATTTGCACCTCCTTGTGCAATCAATTCGATGTTCGATCTGTGTTTTCCTCCAATCATTCCGTCAGCTACAACTGCCGACAACAACGATTCTATTCCTCCAAGCAGGGCAATCGTAAACGCGGGCAGAATAAGTTCTTTAATTGTGGCAAAATCCATGTGCGGAATGACGGGCATTGGCAATGAAGATGGAATAGATCCGAAACGGCTTCCGATAGTTTCAACAGGAAGGTGAAACAGATGAACTGCTAATGTTGCAAGAATAATGGCAACCAGTGAGCCGGGCACCCATCTTGTTATTTTGGAAAAATACATCGCGAGCAAAATGGTTCCGATACCAATAGCAATCGCATACCAACTCACAGAATTAAAATGCGAAAAGTAGGCGCCCCATTTGTAAATGAAATCGGCCGGCACATTACCCATTTTCAATCCAAAGAAATCTTTGACCTGAGAAGAGAAAATGATCAATGCAATTCCGCTGGTAAATCCAACTATAAGCGGATGGGGAATAAATTTTATTACCGAACCGAGCCGTACAAGCCCCATTATGATGAGCATTACTCCGGCCATGAGAGTGGCGATTGTCAGACCTTCAATTCCATATTTAGTAACAATTCCATATACAATTACAATGAATGCGCCGGTTGGACCACCAATCTGTACACGACTTCCACCAAAAGCTGAAATAATGAATCCACCAATTATGGCAGTGAACAATCCTTTCTCCGGAGAAACACCTGATGCAATCGCAAATGCAATCGCAAGTGGTAAAGCAACAATTCCCACAACAACACCTGCAGTAAGGTCTGCTCTGAGTTGTTGTAAGGAGTAATCTTTAAGGGTTGAAAAAAGTTTTGGCTTAAACATAATGTCGTTAAACTGTCAAAATAATTATTCAGGTACCGAAGCGTCAGTAATTTCCGGCCACTCGTTTTTTTTTGCTTTGAATTTTCATCCCGTTTTCTCCCAGAATTTCAATCGACCTTCGAATGTTGCATATTGCAATTTGTAATTCGATGGGACTTCGCTCAGCGAACTCCAATACGTTACAAGGCGTGTTCCTATTGGTTTTTTTGCAAGCTCTGAGCTCACATAGTCGGAATAATGACGGTAATAAATGGGTTCTGTAGAAATTGATGTGTCGATGCAGGCATCCGGTTCAAGGTTCTCCTGAAATGAATTGTAGAAATAGAACGCGTTGTAATCTGAAAAATTGATTTCGGTGATATTCGCATGAATAAACTGAACATTTTTCAGGTGTCTGGAAGTTGCAATTTCAATCGACAGATCAACAAGATTTTTTCTCTGCTCAATGCCGATAAACTTTCCATGAGTTGAGCTCGCTCCAACCAAACAAAACTTTCCGGCACCGGAACCAATGTCAAGAATTTTTGCACCGGGAAATGTTGCAAGAAACTCAGCGGCCTGTTTGGCTACTTCAACAGGCGTCCAATGACGTTTGGCCAATTGCTGAATGGATTCGGGATATATTCCGTTGAAATCCTCGTCTGCAATTTCAATGTTCATTCTCAGGTATCTGAATACCATCGGCAATTGCTTCACGAATTTCTCCTCTCACTGCCATAGCTAATGTCCAACACCTTCAGACGGAGCATTGTGAAATGCACTATGAAGATACGATTTATTGTTGAGACGATGATAGTTGGAGCAGCAGCAGCAGGCAGTGGCAGGTGGGCGATGATTTAGTAGAACATCACAAACTGATTTAACACCCTAAGGGCTTAGTGCGTCATCTTCATCTGAGATGTTCATTCGTCTTTCACACGCCCAACCTGCCACTGCCGACTGCCAATCTATTCAGCAAACTTCATTTCAATTCCAATAACCAGCGCAGGCAAATCCCCGCCATTCGGATTTCCCTTCACCAGTTTATTCAACCGATAATTACCAAACACACTGAATTTATCATTCGCGATGCGTACTGTTGTGCCGAATTGAATGTTACGGAGATAATGTAATCCAAACATTCGCGTCTTGCTTCGCGTCAAGGCGGCCGTGTTGTCGTTACCATGATAATCAACGGCAACGTGCGTTGTGAAGAAATTGATTTCGGAAAATAGTCCGATTTCAATTGCATCAAATTTTGCTTCAACATTTCTTGTTATGAGAAAATGATCAGTAATCATGAATCGCGATTTCATCATGAAAATTCTTTCTTTTCCATGCGCTTCAGAGAACATCGGTTTTTGTTTGTTCTGTTCTTGATTAATATTGAGAATATTCATGTTCACTCCGAAATCTCCTGCGATTTTGTGTCGTGAAAATGCATTTACAGTGTAACGGATTCCTCCTCCAATCAAAATCGATTGCGGATTGAGTTCAATTCCATTTTCTGCAACAGAATTGAAAAGCCCGGCCTCCGCAATGAGTGAGGGTTCTCCATCGGGAAATTGGAAACCTTTGTCCTCTTGCGGAGGTTCCTGAGCTATTGCTGATGTATCTGTCGCAGGCGCGAGCGAATCTTGTCCCAGGACGGCAGCAATGTTGTTTACAGTATCGTTTGGTTTTGTTGCGCGGTACAATCCCGGTTCAACCGGCTCTTGAATTTGTTGAAGCGAAGGAGCAGGATCGAATGACACGATAGGAGCAGGCTGTGGTGACGATTTCGGTGCTGGTTGCGTTCCTGCACCAGAATAGCGATTTGAAGGAACAGGAGTCTGATTCCCTTCAGATTGAGCGTATCCCGAAGGAATTGGAATTGGCTGTGAAGTATGACTCACAGAATCATTATCGGAGTGAAGTGTTGGGGAATTCTTGACCGTGTCAACTTTCGCAGTCCTCGATCGATCTACCGGATAGGGAACAGGTTTTGGAAATTCATTGACAGGAGAGTGCCGATGCCAGGGAACATGAACATAATATCCGTTTCGATAAAGACGTTTTTCGACAACAATACCTGTCCAATTTTTATGGCAGCTTGTTATTCCGAGAAGGAGTGAGAAGCAAAAGACAATACGCAGCATTTGTGTGTGTGAAATGGTGGCGTAGCGATGTCGTCATTTATGAGATTTGCTTATGTAACGTTCAAAAGCAAAAAGGATACATCGCGGTTCACAGTTTAACGTTCAAAGTTCACCGTTTTCGGTCTGACGTAGTGTCCGAGACTAACTGTGAACGGGGAACTGTGAACAGCGAACTATTACACCATTCTGGTCCTTTTCAGAAGATACGGCATCAGCACTTGTGAGTAACCTTCATTCACATCGGCCTCGACGAAATCAATACGGTATTGCCCGCAACGAAGCTTGAGTTCGTTGTGAAATTTCTGCATGGCTGTGAGATAAGCTTCTTTTACTTCCGCAGGATGAGCTTTGATTTCTTCACCGCTCTCCATATCAACGAATGTATATGGACGATTGTCGTAATCAAATTCAATTTCATGTTTCTTATCCGTCACATGAAACAAAATGACCTCGTGCTTGTTGTGTTTGAGATGTTGCAGTGCAGAAAACAATTGATCGGAATTCTCACGCGAGTCAAACATGTCACTAAAAATAATCACTAACGAACGACGATGAATGCTGTCTGCAATACGGTGCAAAGCTTCAATCGCGAAAGTTTTCTTCGGCTGATCAGTTGGAATAGGAGTGAGGAGTTTATTTAACTCGTGATACAGAAGTTTTGTATGAAGGTTAGTAGATTTAGCAGGAGTATGAACTTCCACATCTTCAGCGAAAACGGTCAATCCAACTGCATCTCGTTGCATGCGTAGCAATTCAATCATGGCTGCAGCACATTTCGCAGAGAACGTAATCTTATTGTCCATTCCTTTCTCAACAGCATCATCGGGAAAATACATGGAAGAAGAATGATCAATAATCAAATGACAACGAAGATTCGTTTCTTCCTCGTAACGCTTCACGAACATTTTGTCACTACGTCCGTAAAGTTTCCAGTCGATGTGTTTGGTTGGTTCGCCGGTATTGTAAATTCTATGCTCAGAAAATTCTACAGAGAACCCATGAAACGGACTTTTGTGCAATCCGGTGATAAATCCTTCCACGACCTGCCGCGCGAGTAGCTCGAGGTGAGTGAATTGTTGGAAGTCGTGAGGTTGCATGGGCATCAGTTAAAGGTAAGGAGGTTCCGGGTAAAAACAGTTTCGGGTTTCGAGTTGTAGAACTTGAAACCCGAAACCCGAAATTTTTTAACTGTTTTTATTACATCTGTGCAACCAACTTCTCTACCAACACGTTTTTCGGCACAGCTCCAACTTGTTTGTCTACCACAACACCATTCTTGAAGAATAGAATTGTAGGAATATTGCGAATTCCAAATTGAGTGGAAATATTCGGATTGCTGTCAACGTCTACTTTACCAACAACTGCTTTTCCTACGTACTCTTTTGAAATTTCTTCAACGATTGGTCCAACCATGCGGCAAGGTCCACACCATTCTGCCCAAAAGTCAACCAATACAGGAGTGGTTGATTTCAACACTAGTTCTTCGAAGTTGCCATCATTGATTTCTACGGCCATGATAATTGTGATTTATATTGTTTGTATTCCGTGATTTTCTTGTTTGCCCAAAATTACGAGAAAACAGATTCATACTATCATTCGCTCAATATGCGTGCCGTCAAGTTATTCACGTCAGAGTGGCAGATGTTCATAATTACGCGAGATAAAGCGATTTTCTATCTGCAATTGCAATCTTGTCTATATGCATATAGATATATGTGATTGCCTGCCCTTCGACAAGCTCAGGACAAGCTTGCTTTACACGGCGAACGGCGAAAAAAGGCGGACGTATGTTGCCCACGCGAAACGGCGGATCGCTGAAGCGATCAAAGGATTAATAATGATATCGATTTTCGAAACGACAGTTTGTGATAGCCTTCTATGTTGTAATCCAAGTCTTCTCGTGTATTTTTTGTCACTTTAGTTAAA
>CAZBYM010000154.1:0-8650 GCA_964495745.1 uncultured Chryseobacterium sp.
CGTCTCCCGTCTCCCGTCTAATTAAAAAACCCTTTATTCTTACTCTTCCCGTCATTCACAATCATAAAGCGCAACGACACTTCGAATCCACCGCGAGCTTGAGAAGCAGAAGTTAAGTTCGACAAGTTCACATCATAACTGAATCCCAAACGCATTGGATACATTTCGTATGCCGCAACGATGTTCAACGCATCAGCAAAACGATAATATCCTCCAAGTACAAATGCTGCCGGCTTTTTTCTTCCTGTGTAAACAGATGCTTCCTGTAACCAATACTTCACCAACATTCCCGCGTTGATTTCGTGGTGACCACCTTGAAACATGACAACATATCCAGGCTCAAGAACCAAACTGTAATTCTTGATTCCGATTTCACCATTTCCATGCGCTACAATTTTCATTGGCAAACGCATATCTGTATTTCCATAATATGTGTATACAGGTTGATTAAGGTGTTGAACTGCAAATCCTACAGTGACATTCCACGCATCATTCGAACTGATCGTATTGTTTCCTGTTCCGTACGTCCACGCAAGTCCTGAACCAATATCCATGTAACTGCGATTTGAAAACGTACTTGGTTCCATGGAAGGAGCTGTAATATCAACTTGTCCACCGATGTATTGATTATCCCAGATGAGTTTATCGTAACTCAAACTGCGCTGTCCGAATCCACCGTACAAGCCTACAGAAAGAAAACTACTCTCGTTCAATGCAATAATTCCTGCCAAGTGAAGTTGACCGGTCGTCGTTTTCATTGCACCATCTCCAGCCTTGTCTGAGAAAAAATCAATTCCCAATCCAACGTGGCTTCCTTTTTTGTTGTGCATGAACGCAGCATCAGCGCTTACGTTAAAAGTTTTGAAAGGATTGTCACTTACGCTTCTCCACTGGTCTTTGTAGTTCACAACAGCTTGAAGTTCGTGTGATAAACCTGCTTGTGCCGGATTAACCAACAACGGAGTTTGCGACAACTGCGAGAAGTGAATATCCTGTGCACTTCCCACAAGTGGGATTAAAATTGTGGCAGCGGCTGCCAATAAATAGTTCATGTTTTTCATGAGAATATTTTTTCAGTTGTATTTGAAAGTTGACAAGGTTTAAGACTTGTCAACTTTCAAACTCGCCAACTATTTAATCAACGATACGTTTCCTTTAATACTGAATTCAGATCCATCCATCAATGTGCCTTTCGCAACATAATTGAATACTGCGTTTTCACATTTTACGCCTCTCCAAACTCCATCCCAACCGTAACTCAGCTCTGTACTGTGGAAGACTTGCTCACCCCAACGATTGAAGATGTAGAAGTCCATCGTTACAATACAAGCGCCACGTAGATACAAGATGTCGTTCTGAGTATCATCATTCGGTGAGAATGCGCTCGGTACAAATACTTCACCACAGAAAATATCAACGAAGACAGTTACAGTATCCGTATCAAAGCATCCAAGCGAATCATAAACGGTTAACGTGTATGTTGTAGTTACCGTTGGTGTTGCTACCGGATTCTGACAGGTCGTACAACTCAAATCTGTATTTGGAGACCAGCTATATGACTGTCCACCTGTTCCATTCAGCATAGTGGATTGCCCCTGAGTAATAGTTACAGAGATTCCTGCGTCTGGATTCAGATTTGTTATTCCGTAGACTTGAATTGGAGATACGAACGTACATCCTGCTCCGTCAGTGATTGTACATGTGTAAGTTCCTGGAGAGAGCCCCGTGATTGTTGATGTTGTATCACCGGTATTCCACAGATATGTATACGGCGGTATTCCTCCGATTTGTGTTGCTGTGGCAGTCGCATCATCACTCGTACATCCTGCAAGAGTCGACGAGAGCGTATCACTCAGCGCATTCACAATAATTGTAATCGTATCGTAACTCACGCAACCTCCGATTACGCTCACCGATAAATAATACGTTGTTGTAACTGTTGGTGTGACGATGACATTGGCCGTTGTTCCAACACTACTTGTTCCATTCGACCACGCATACGTGTAACCAGGTCCTGTGTTCGTACTGATCGTTACAGGATTGCTTGCACAAATCGTTGTATCATTTCCTGCGTTCACAGTAGGATAAGCAGTAACTGTTACTGAGAATGAATTCGTAGTCGATCCGCAAATGTTGATTGCATTCATCACGATGTTGTAAAGACCTGTATTCGGATACGACACACTCACTACGTTGTTCGATGTATCAGTAATGTTTCCACCTGATGCGTTCCAACTGTAATATGTGCTGTTCATGAATACACCGTTCCACGTGTTCGTGTCTCCCTGACAAACAAAGTGTGGTCCTGTGAGCAACGCGTTTGGCGGAGCAAGAACAACAATCTGATGCACAATTGACCAAGGTCCCGGGCAACCGTAACTTGTTTCCTGCACCGAGAATGTCAGGATTCCAGGTCCGCCCAAACTCACATACAATGAATTTGAGTTTGCACCGGAAGGAGAAACAAATGGATTTCCTGCGTTGATACCGTTGCACGTCCAGAGATAAGTTGAATTATCTGAGTAATTGTATGGAGAGAAGAACAACGCAACAATATCTCCGGCACAGAATGTATCACTTGGAGTGAACGTTGTGAAATCGTAAGAGGTAATTGTTGGTGGAGTAGAAGCAGGAGCACCAATAGTTACACGAATCAAACTTCCATACGAACTGTCAGGATAACTTGAATTCGATGCAACAACACGCATGTAATTCATTCCGCGAGGAATACCGTAAATCGGTAAACTGTCTTTACAAGGAACGTGCACGTTCAATACAGTATCGCCAGTTGCAGCAACTTGTCCTAAAATTCCGTTCGGACCGATTTGCGCAAATGTCATGCTGCTCTTCAATTGAGTCTGGAAGAGATTCCCCGGACCATACGTTGCAGTAGTACTGAATGAGTTCACATCTACATCAATCAACGAATCGGCTCCTGCAGGTGCAATTGCGCAATCTGTTACACAGAAATCTATGTCGAGTGTATTGTTCGTTGTGATATCACATTCCTGAATACAGAATGGGCCCCAAGGCGAACCAATAACAGCAGCATTCGATGATACAACACGAATATAATATCCACATCCCGGCGGAACAGCAGGAACTAATCCGGATACGTTTCCTGGAGGAGAACCTAACAATGGATCATATCCTGCAGAAGAAGGGAAAGTTCCAATCACCGGAGGAACAGCCTGAAAAACTCCGTTCGAATCGGAAAGTTGTGCGGTGTAAACGTTATTCGCTGCAAAAACTCCTGTTGAATAAAATGGAACATCGATGGCACTACCGACGCAGACGGCGTTGGTGTCCATCGTTATGACGGGTTGGAGCGTAGTTATGACATTGGGGCACGCAATAATCTGGAAACATGCCGATGCTATGCCCGTGAAGACGGGCGCGGGCGAAGTTCTGCTTATCCTGATTTTATAACACATGCCGGGGCCCGAGGACGTTGGAAGAATAATCGCGAAGGCGCCGCTCACTTGCGGATTGTTGATTCCTGCAACCCATGCATTTGTAGTATTGAAAATTCCTGTCGGACCGGACAAATCAATCTGATACGTTCCGTCGCACAATGTATCTGTCAAGTGCCAGTAAATGAATAGAATTCCTCCCTGACAAACCGGATTAGGGGAAACGCTATCCACAATCAAAGTAATTCCGGCACTGTTGAAATAACCTACGATGTTGATATCATCTACAGCGAATGCAACTGAATCGACTGATGGTCCGGCGGTATTTTGCCAACGGAATCCAAATCGCACATCGTCCTGATCGGAGAATGCAGGATCGGTAATATCTACATATTGCCATTTGTATTTATTAATACATTGAGTTCCGACCTGAACCCACGGGCCGTTGTTTAGACTGTAATAAACTTCACCATATGCAGTTGGCGAACCTTGACACATATAGAAAAAACTAAAGTGTATGGAATCCATTCCGCGGGTACAAATACCATTGGTCATGTACGTAAACTGATCCGAAATATTCGACGGATCATAATTGCAATTCGTGATTCCCGAAGGTTGATCATAAATGTGCAGGTACTCGCTGTACGGGGCGAAAGCAATTGTTCCGCTGTACGTACTGTCTTCCGGCATCGTATTGTTGTACGTCGGAGCACCGGTGAAATTGTTATTCAGAATCCATTGGTTGCCGCCGGAGTTCGATCCCGGACCACCACTATTCATTGTGAAAGTGTTACCGACTTGAAAGTTTTCAGTGTAAAGAAGCATGTTTTGCGATTGCAGAAATAATCCGCTTCCAAGACATAAGCTGAGAACGAGTAGTGATTTTTTCATTGGGTCTTTTTGTGTTTGCATTTATTCTCAACACTACACGCGGAAAAGTTGGGCTCTTGCGCGGTTACTGTTTACGAATAGAAACTAGGTTATACTTTCCCTGGTGTTTGCAGTTGTGAATATAGGACATTGTTGGTTACAAACAGAAAGCCGAGGCAAAATTGAGGTCGGTTGTTAAGTCAAGCAGAGTGAATTCGCCCTGTTTTTTACTCGTGCATGAGTAATGCCACAATCAGGACACGAGAATGAGTGAATTGTCTATGCTTTTGCGGATTTCACAGATCCTACTCACTGGGTTTTAGTCTGAACGCAACTGTTAGTGACCAAGAAACGAGATGAAAATCGCTCATTTTCGTGGATTTACGCAAAATAATGAATGATCCGTAAATGATACTATTTGAGCTGTAATATCATTAGAGCTCAAATAATTTGATTTATTCCGCAATTACTAGAATATATGATCCATAAAAGTTATATATTTGAGCTATAAATTTCGTTATGGCTAATAGGCTCGATGAATTACGGAATCTCGTTCTTGGTTATCTCGTAACCAATCCTGATTGTTCCTCCAAGAAGATTCATGAAGGAATTGGTGAAAAATATGGGTATGCAACTTTGAAGCGATCGCTGAGATCACTTCTCAATGACAAATTGATAGTTGCAATCGGAGCAGGGAAGGGAACGAAGTATTCTATGAGCCCATCATCAACTTTGTTGTTGCCTATTAATCCTGATGAATATTTCATCATGGAAACTGATGAGCGTAGAATACTTTCTGGCTACAATCATGATTTGATCAATAATCAACTAAAGACTATCACACTTTTTACGCCAGGAGAAGATAATGTACTCAACCAATTAAATGCAATCTTTCAGGAAAATACATCTGCCCTAAGTCTTTCGGAATTCAGGATCGAATTTGAACGGCTTGCGATTGATCTGAGCTGGAAATCTTCACAGATTGAAGGTAACACATATTCATTGCTGGAAACTGAACGCTTATTGAAAAACAGTGAAACAGCGGCGGGCAAAACAAGAGATGAAGCGACCATGTTGTTGAATCACAAACTGGCCCTGGATTTTATATTGGATCACCCAGATTATGTTCAACCTCTTACAGTTTCTGCAATAGAAGATATTCACAGCTTGCTCACAAAGGAATTGGATGTAACACGTAATGTCCGCAACCGAAGAGTAGGAATTTCAGGAACAAATTATACGCCGCTTGACAATGAACACCAAATCAAAGAGGCATTGTATAGCATGTGCTCTCTCATTAATGCAAAGGAAAATGTATTTGAAAAAGCGTTGCTTGTACTCGCGCTGATATCTTACATCCAACCTTTTGCAGATGGGAATAAGCGCACGGCACGAATCATTAGCAATTCCATTTTGATGCAACATCATTGCTGCCCATTGTCATTCAGAACTGTGAATTCTCTTGAATACAAAAAGGCGATGCTCATATTCTACGAACAGAACAACATCAGTGCATTGAAGAAGATATTCATCGATCAGTTTGAATTCGCGGTGAAGACGTATTTCTGAGATTCAGATTTCTCCGATAAAGACTTCACTTTTCACGGCTTCTCGCTTAGTATTATTCAGTACACAATCACCTGCCTTTTGTTCTCTTCGGCTATGATTCAGGTCATAGATTGCCGCGTGTGCTAAAACTAAATTTATTCCGAACGAAAATTACTCGCATGGCTTTCCTTTTCAAACACCTGAGCATCTCAAAAATCGCGGTGATCGGTGCTGGACAAATCGGTCCTGACATTGCATTGCATTTTGCAAAAACGCTTTCTCCATTTGGAACGAAGGTTGTAATCGTAGACATTTCTTCTGCTGCGCTTGAGAAAGCGAAAGAGAAAATATACAAGAAAATTCAAAAAGGTGTGGATGGCGGGGCATTTAAGCCCGAACAGGCGGAAACGATGAAGAATGCCCTTCTGTTTTCTGCTGACTACGAAAACGTTCGTGGAGCTGAACTTGTGATTGAAGCGGCTACTGAAGATGAAAACATCAAAGACAAAATTTTTCGTCAGGTAGAACAACTTACAGATGAGAAGTGCATCTATCTCTCCAATTCATCACACATGCAACCGGAAGTTATTTTCCGAAATATCAAAAACAAGTCGAGATGTCTTGTCGCACATTATTTTTTTCCAGCGGAAATTAATCCAGTCGTGGAAATTATTCCTGGAAAAGAAACAGATGCGGCTTTGGCTGCGTTGCTTCTTGCTTTCTATGAAACAATAGGAAAAGTTCCGATCGCTGTGAAGAGTTCATACGGTTATGCGATCGATCCGATCTTCGAAGGAATATGCCAGACAGCAATCATGTGTTTTGAAAAAGGATGGGGAACTGAGAAAGAGATTGATGCGGCGGCCGTGAAAGCGCTCGGACTTGGAGTCGGACCATTCACTGCATTGAATCTTACCGGAGGTAATCCAATCACCGCGCATGGATTGGATGAAATGGGAAAATTGGTGATGCCTTGGTTCAAAACACCAAAAGCGTTGCATGACAAAAATGCAAAGAAGGAAAGTTGGAACATTGCAGGTCGTGGAGAAAAAATAGAAGTTCCATCAGAGCTTGAAGAAAAATTAATCAAAGAATTTCGTGGCGCATTTTTCGCGCTTTCATCTTATATTCTCGATATCGGAATCGTTGATATCAACGATTTGAATATGGCGTGCGAAATGTCGCTCGTGATCAAACCGCCATTTTCATTCATGAATAAATTGGGGATTGATCAATCGCATGATCTTGTGAAAGCATTCTGCAATGCGCATCCATCGTTTCCATTTCCGGCAATTCTTTCGGTGGCAAAACAAGAAGGAGGATGGAAACTTCATGACATAGTTGTTTCAAAACGAAATGATGTTTTGCTTATCACCATTCGTCGTCCTAAAGTTCTGAACGCGTTGAATCTTGAAGTACTTGGACAGATTAGAAACGCAATGGAGAAATCCAAAGATGATAGCGATGTGAAATCAGTTGTGATTACAGGTTTCGGTACAAAAGCATTCGTTTCGGGTGCAGATCTCAATATGCTTGCCGCATTGAAAACGCCTGAAGAAGGTTACAATAATTCACGAACTTTTCAAGCAGTGCTGGATTACGTTCAGAATTATTCCAAGCCCGTTGTGTGTGCTATGAATGGATTTGCATTTGGAGGCGGAAATGAATTGGCTATGGCATGCACAACCAGAATTTGCAGGAAAAATTTATCTGTTTTGGTTTGTCAGCCGGAAGTAAATCTGGGATTCATTCCCGGCGCCGGAGGAACGCAACGTCTTCCGAGAATTGTTGGTGTTGAAAAAGCGGCTGAAATTCTTCGCACTGCGAGAAATGTTTCTGCGAAAGAAGCACTCGAAATCGGATTGGTTCACAAACTGGCAGAAGGAGATCTTGTTGATGAAGCTGTTCAACTGGCAAGTGACATTGCTGACGGAAAAGTGAACGTGAAAACAATTTCTCACGAGCCTATTTCAAGCAACGGAAATCCTGCTCCAATTGAAATCGGACATTTAAGCAAGAAGATTGATGAAATTCTTGTCAAGACGATTTACGAAGGTTCAAGAATGAATCTGGAAGCGGGTCTTGATCTTGAATCACGGATGTTTGGAGAGTGTTTGAAAACTGATGATATGAAAATTGGGTTGGAGAATTTCAAGACGAATGGACCAAAAGTGAAAGCCGGGTTTATCCATCGGTGAGTTGAAGTTTTCAACGTGATATCTGATTATGTCTTTCTGATAAGATAATTCAGCATCCACATAGTATGGCCACACTGACGATGGTCATGATTTTCCCAAGTAATCTTCCTCAATTTTGTGGCTTATGCCCAACAAAAAAATACAACTCCTCGCTCCCGCAGGATCGTGGGAAGCAATGAGTGCCGCGATTAAAGCCGGCGCTGACGCAGTTTATTTCGGTGTCGACAAATTAAACATGCGCGCAAAGAACACAGTTAATTTTCTGGTGGAAGACCTGAAGAAAATAGCTGCTGTTTGCCACAAGAGTGATGTGCGTGCGTATCTCGCGTTGAACACAATCATGTACGACCATGATATCACGTTATCGAAAAAAATTATTCGTGAAGCAAAGAAAGCAGGAATAGATGCCATCATCGCGTTTGATCAGGCGGTGATCAGTTACGCTCATGAGATTGGAATTCCTGTGCACATTTCTACCCAAACGAATATCACGAACATCGAAACGGTTAAATTTTATTCATTGTTCGCTGATGTAATGGTTTTGTCGCGGGAACTTACATTGGAGCAAGTGAAGCTGCTGTACAAGGCAATTGAGAAGAAAAATATTTGTGGACCATCAGG
>CAZBYM010000155.1:0-8621 GCA_964495745.1 uncultured Chryseobacterium sp.
TCTAAGCGACGAATTCAAGCAAAATTACAGGTACAATAACACGATGAACACCATTCAAAAATTATCAGGTCACGTGATCATCTGCGGCTTCGGACGTAATGGAAGACAAGCTGCTCATGTGTTGAAAAAGCATGACAAACGTTTCGTCGTTATTGAAGCAAAGAAAGAAGTTACTGATAGTATTACACATAAATATTCGGATCTCGTTTTGTACGGAGATGCTACGCAAGATGAAGTTCTTGAACTGGCTGGTATAAGCAGAGCTTCTGCAGTTATTACAACTTTGCCGGTAGACGCAGATAATCTTTTCATTGTACTTACTGCACGTGCATTGAATCCGACACTCACTATTATTTCACGAGCGTCAGATGACAATTCAGACAAAAAATTAAAAACAGCCGGAGCAGATAATGTGATCATGCCGGATAAGATTGGTGGTGCTCATATGGCTTCACTGGTTTTGAAACCGGATGTAATTGAATTTGTAGATCACATCACCGGACAAGGTGGCCCGGATATCAATCTCGAGGAAATTACTTTCGAGAATCTTCCCGAACATTTGCGTAACAAGACAATCCGTGATCTGGAAATAAGAAATAAATCGGGCGCGAATATTGTTGGATTCAAAACAGCACAAGGCGAATTCGTTATTAATCCCAGTGCAGATACTCAACTTCTCCCGAAAGGAAAATTATTTGTTCTCGGAACGCCGGAGCAGATTATTGCGTTGAAACTGCTTCTGCAATAAATTTATGGGCAAAACTATTCTCATCACAGGAAGCAATGGACTCCTTGGGCAAAAACTTGTTTATGGATTGCTTGAGCGTAACCGAAAAGGGGCTGATTGGAATATCATCGCTACAGCACGCGGAGTAAATCGATTGAAAGTAACTGAAGGTTATCATTACGAAACAATGGACATCACCAACAAAGGTGAAATAGAATCTGTTTTTTCGAAATACATGCCTGTAGTCGTGATCAATACCGCTGCGATGACCAATGTTGATTTGTGCGAATCGCAACGAGATGAGGCGAACTTATTGAACGCTTGGTCGGTAAAGTTCATGACAGATGTATTAAATGATCTTGCGAAAAAGAATTCGGGACTCGACGCACACTTCATTCATTTATCTACAGATTTTATTTTCGACGGAGAGAATGGTCCATACATGGAAGGCGATCAGCCGAATCCCTTGTCTCATTACGCAGTAACTAAGCTTAAGGGCGAAGAATATACACGATCGTCAAAAGTTCAATGGTCCATCATCCGCACAATTATTGTTTACGGAACAGCAGACGACATGAGTCGCTCGAATCTTGTATTGTGTGCAAAAAATTCTTTAGAGAAAGGTCAGAAAATAAATGTAGTTGATGACCAATTTCGATCTCCTACACTTGCTGAAGATCTCGCCGAAGGATGTTTGCTTTGTGCAGAGAAAAAAGCCGGTGGAATTTTTCACGTGAGTGGAGAAAAAACGTATAGTGTTTTAGAACTCGTATATAAAGTCGCTGATTTTTGGAAACTGGATCGTACTTTGATTACTCCAGTAAAATCTGCGACGATCAATCAACCAGCGAAACGTCCTCCACGTACTGGATTCATCATTGAAAAAGCGAAAACCATTCTTGGTTACAAGCCGCGGACATTTGAAGAAGGGCTTGCAGTGCTGGATGCACAACTCAATTCTGCAAAATAAATCAAATTTGTACGGCGTCCACCTATTCAATAATTACCACATAGGAACATAGAGCACATAAGAGTCAGGCTATGTATTCTATGACTCTATGTGGTGAATGCTTTTCGCACGTTTAACATACTTAACGTTTCTTAACTGCGCCCGCTTTGGTGAATGGTCTAATTTGCGGCCAAAGCAAACAACATGAATTCACTTCTGAAGTTTATCACATTGCTGGTGGTTGCAGCAAGCGCGATATCGTGCAAACCGTTTGCTACGTAAAATGACGCAAAAATAAAACACGACTCGACCGGTCTCGTAATTGGGAATCCATTCGAATACGGAATTTCATATATTCTCCTTTTCCCAGTGGGATCGAATTACAGTCCAAGCATTTTTGAAAATCCTAAAGTTGCTGAGGAATGGTATGCAAATTCCAAAGTGTGTGTAGGATTTGCATCCAACACTACAGCTAATTACTATGATACGAACGCCAACTCAGAGTACATCAACACCAATGAACAATATTTTGACATCCGAAATATACTTTTCTATGATAAGCGTACAGGAAAATCACATCCGCTAACAAGTGACACGATGCATATACTTTCATTTGCGATTCATTACGACTTTAATCGGCCGCAGATTTTTTATCGCGTTGTAAAAAAAGACATTAACAACGATGGCATGTATAATTCGAAAGATCCAATTGTACTTTGTACATCAAATTTGCTTGGCGATAGTCTGACACAAATGACTCCGGACGATGAGCAATTCACTGAGTATTTCTACTACAAGGAAACACAAACAATATTAATCAAAACGAATTTGAATCCGGATAATGATACTTCGTTCTCGACAGTAGCAGAAACAAATTTCCGCGAAGTACATTTGAGCACTCCATCGATGGGCCGTGAAATTTTCTCGAAGGGAATGCTTGATTCTTTACGAGTGAATTGAGAATAAAAATCAGATTCCTCCTGCAGAAAGCAAGTGATCCATTTCTTTCTGAATTCTTAGTGCTTCCTCTCTCGCCTTCTCAGCGAAGTCTTCTCCATTTGAAGCATACAGAATACTGCGAGAAGCATTCACAAGCAAACCGCATTCCTTATTCATTCCGTATTTCGCAACCTCAGCCAGACTTCCACCTTGAGCACCAACTCCAGGAACCAAGAGAAAATTATCAGGGGCGAGCATTCTGATATTGACAAGACTTTCCGCTTTCGTAGCACCAACTACAAACATGAGCTGATCCGGAGAACCCCATGTAATGCATTTTCGAATTACTTTTTCGAAAAGTCTTTCACCTGAAGATGATTCTCCCATTTGAAAATCTGCCGCTCCTTCATTCGAAGTAAGCGCCAGAACAATTACCCATTTGTCCTTATACTCCAAAAATGGTTTTACGGAATCACTCCCCATGTATGGAGTAACGGTAACCGAATGAAATTTGTAATGTTCGAAGAATGATTTCGCGTACATGAGCGAAGTGTTTCCAATATCTCCTCGTTTTGCATCTGCAATTGTGAAAATTCCGGCAGGAATATCAGCTAACGTTTTTTCCAGACTTTGAAGGCCGGTAACGCCATCTGATTCGTAAAAAGCAAGGTTCGGTTTGTATGCGACACAGAGATCCTGAGTTGCAGCGATAATCTGCTTGTTGAACTCGTAAATCGGATCATCAAACTTCAAAAGAAATTTTGGAATCTTATTGATGTCAGTATCAAGCCCAACACATAAGAATGATCTCTTCAGGCGAATTTGCTCTACGAGTTGCTTTCTGTTCATGTCTACAGTATTGGTCTGATGAAACTTCTTTTATAGTCCTGCACCTTCTTGTAGTCGTTCTGCGTTTTCGGCGACGTGTAGTGCATCAATCATACTTTGAATATCTCCATCCATAAATGCAGGAAGGTTGTGTTGTGTCAATCCAATTCGATGATCAGTGACCCGACTTTGCGGATAATTATATGTTCTGATTTTCGCTGAACGATCTCCGGTTGCTACAATAGTCTTTCTTCGCGAAGACGCTTTTTCATTCTTCTTGTTCAACTCAATCTCGTATAACTTTGTACGCAACATATTCATCGCACGCTCACGATTTCCATGCTGTGAACGTTCCACCTGACAGGTAATCTGAATTCCCGAAGGTTTGTGAAACAACATCACTTTTGTTTCCACTTTATTTACGTTTTGTCCACCAGCACCTCCAGAACGTGATGTTGTAATTTCAATATCAGCAGGATTAATTACAACATCCACTTCATCTGCTTCAGGCATTACAACAACAGTTGCAGCTGAAGTATGAACGCGTCCCTGTGTTTCTGTGTCAGGAACTCGTTGCACACGATGAACACCCGATTCATATTTCAGAGTTCCGTAGGCATCGTCGCCAATAATTTCCATGGCAACTTCTTTGTATCCGCCCATGGTTCCTTCGCTCACGTTCACGACTTCAACTTTGAATCCGTGCAATTCGCAATATCGTGTATACATTCGCCAGAGATCCCCTGCGAAAATTGCAGCTTCATCACCACCTGTTCCTGAACGAATTTCAAGAACCGCATTGCGTGAATCTTCAGGATCTTTCGGTACAAGGAGATTTTTTATTTTCTCCTCAAGTTCAAGTTGCTTCGGCTCAAGTTCGACCAATTCAGCTTTGGCCATATCGAGAAAATCTGAATCCTTTTCCGTTGCAAGAACTTTTTTCGCAGAAGCAATATTTCCTACTACGTTTCTGTACTCGTGATATGCCTCAACAATTCTTCCCAGATCTTTGTACTCTTTATTCATCAGAGCAAACTTCTTCATATCCGACATGGAAGACGGATCTGAAAGTTGAAGTTCTACGTCTTTCCAACGCTGTTCTATTGCGGCTAATTTGTCTAACATTTTATTCTAATCTTGTTTGGATAATATTTCATGTCATGTTTCGCGAATTTCGCGACAAAAAATATCAGCCAAGCTAATACTCAAAATTGCCGTGCTCACTTTGAATTGTAAGTTTACTTCCCGCAGCTTTTTCTACACGACCCACAATCTTTGCATCAACATCAAATGATTTCGAAATTGAAATAATCTCATCAGCTATTTCTTGTGGCACATACAATTCCATTCGGTGTCCCATGTTAAACACTTTGTACATTTCCTTCCACTCTGATCCGCTTTGCGTTTGAATCAACTTGAACAATGGCGGAACTTCAAACAAATTATCTTTTATGATGTGTACATTTTTCACGAAGTGCAATACTTTTGTTTGCGCTCCTCCACTGCAATGCACCATTCCATGAATTTGCGATCTGAATTTTTTCAGAATCTCAGCAATGATTGGCGCATACGTTCTCGTTGGAGAAAGCACTAATTTACCAGCTGAAATTGTTTTTCCATTTCCGATTTCAACTGGCTGAAGCAAATCAATTTTTCCGCTGTAGACTAAATCTGCAGGAACATTGTGATCAAAACTCTCCGGATATTTTTTGGCGAGTGCGTTATTAAAAACATCATGGCGGGCAGAAGTTAATCCGTTGCTTCCCATTCCGCCGTTGTATTCGCTTTCGTATGTTGCCTGTCCGAATGAAGCTAGTCCAACAATAACTTCGCCTCCAACAATCTTGTCATTTGAAATTACGTCGCTGCGCTTCATTCGTGCAACAACAGTAGAATCAACAATAATTGTGCGAACCAAATCGCCAACATCTGCTGTTTCTCCTCCCGTACTTTGAATTCCTACACCAAGCTTTCTCAAGTCAGAAAGAACTTCTTCCGTTCCATTGATGATGGCAGAAATAACTTCTCCAGGAATGAGATTTTTATTTCTCCCGATCGTTGAGGACAATAAAATATTGTCAATTGCTCCGACGCAAAGAAGGTCGTCAGTGTTCATCACAACAGCATCCTGCGCAATTCCTTTCCACACATCAAGATCTCCTGTTTCTTTCCAGTACATGTAGGCCAGCGAAGATTTTGTTCCCGCGCCATCCGCGTGCATCACCAAGCAATACTTCTCATCACCTGATAAATGATCAGGAATAATTTTGCAAAACGCCTGCGGAAATAATCCTTTATCGATATTTTTTATTGCGTTGTGCACATCTTCTTTAGAAGCTGAAACACCACGTAGATTGTATCTTGAATCACTCATTGAGAGAATTGAAAAAAAAGAGTCCCGCATCGCTGCGGGACTCAAAATTAATGCTTTTCGGCGTTCCGATTAGAACATATCAGGACGAATCCCTTCAATGTCATTATCTGCAGGCCCTTGCTTTGGCTTTGGTGTTGGAGCCGGTGCTGGAGCTGGCGTAGGAGCCGGAGCTGGTTCTTTAGGTGAAATAGGATCCTGATCAACGTCTGCTCCTGTAGTATCACCGAAGTCATCAAATGCTCCTGTCAATACTTTCGGGCGAATAATCTTACGTTGATTCTGATCTTTTGGTGCTTTAGGATCTACATAATCCCAGCTCAATACACGGAATGCAGTACGACGATTCAACTGGTGCAACGACTCTTGCTCCTGTTTTGTCTTCTTACCCATAATGTATTTCTCTGTGAGGACTGTTCCATCGCCCATACGTAATGGACGCTCTTCGCCATATCCTTTAGCGATCAAACGCTCTTTCGCAATTCCTTTTTCATTCACCAGATAATCTACGCAAGCCTGTGCACGTGCTGCTGCAAGCTTCTCGTTCGCTTTGTTCGAACCACGGCTATCTGTGTGAGATCCAATCTCGATAATAGCTGTTGGGTTATCAAGCAAAGTCTGATAAAGGAAGTTCAAAGAATCTTTTGACTCAGGACGTAATGTTGCTTTCGCAAGGTCATAAAGTACTGCAGGGAAACGAATCTCGAATTCAGCAGGAACAAGACAGAAGTCAAGTGTCCAATTCTTAGAAACCATTTCTCCAACAGTTGTCAATTTGCCTTTGTCCTTATCAGGAAGATTCAGGTAAGAATCTGCTTTAGGACTATGACCTTTATCACCATAAACTGTAAGTACGTAAGAAACATCAGGGGAAAGATCGAAATGATATTTTCCGTCTTTAGTAGTTGTGTCTTCAACTGCTGAACCGTCAGAACCAACCATACGAACTACAGCAGTCTCTACAGTTGTAGAAGGGCCATACTTACAGTCAGTGATTGTTCCGTCAAGTTTGAAGATCAGCGGTGGAAGGTAGAACGACCAGATGTCATCAGCACCTTTTGTTCCTTCACGATTTGAAGTGAGGTAGCCTTTTTCTTTCTTACCGTCGAATACGATTCCGAAATCATCACCGGAAGAATTCATTGGTGATTGAAGATTTTCAGGAGTTCCCCATTTCCAAGCATCACCTTGTTTAGGTGCTCTGAAAATGTCAAGACCGCCCATTCCAAGAAGTCCATCAGAAGAATAATAAAGGTCATTGTTCTCGCTCAAGTATGGGAATCCTTCACGACCATTTGTGTTCAATGTTGCACCAAGATTCGTTGGCTTGCCCCATTTCTTTGTCTTCTTGTCAAAGTTCGACATCCAAAGATCAGAACGTGTTCCGCCAATTACACCAGTCATGTCAGAAGCAAAAATCATTACCTGATCATCAGCACTAATTGTTGGGTGACGGAAGTTGAAACTATCAAGAACAGCAGCATCCAAACCGAAATCGATTAGTTCTGGAGTTCCCCAAGCGTTTCCTTTTTTAGGAGCCATGTAAATTTTGCAGGTCACCCATTTTTTCTTCGCTTGATCGCAACGTGTGAAATAAATTTTGTCTGCCTTCTTAGTTACATGAGAAGCACCTTCATTGCTGATTGCGCTGTTCACTTCACCTTGAACTGTAGAAGGTGTGCTCCACTTTCCGTTCTTATCAACTTTCGTAGTGAAAAGATCTGAATACATTGTTCCTGAAACAGGATCAATTTTGCTTCCGGTCTGACCTTCACGCTTCGAAGTGAAAATAAGTTCAGTGTGTTTTTTGTCAGCGTAAGTTGGAGAGAAATCATAGTCTTTGCTGTTGATCAAAGCCATGTTCTCAACTACCCAACGTGTTGGATTGTCTTTCCATTTCTGAGCAAGCTCACTTGATTTAATTCCATTCTCACCAGCCGGATCCGAAGGAACGAGCTTTTGGTAATCCTGAAAAGCAGTGATTGCTTCGTCGTACTTCTGATTGATTTTCTTCGCTTCCGCCAAGTATAAATACATCAGGTCATTGGTATGTTTCGCTTTGATCGCTTTGCCATACCAGGTTTCTGCCTGTTTCCAGTCATTCATCTTGCGATAACACTCCGCAATTTGAAAAGTGATGCGGGCTTTTTCCTGCTTGTTTTTGATTTTGGACATGCCCTTTTTGTAAAGCTCCTGAGCATTGTAATACTGCTCGCCTTCAAAAGCGCGGTCCGCATCTTTAATGTAGTTTTTCTGCGCATACGCGTTCATCGTACATGCCAGAATGAAAACCACTACAACAGAGAGTACCTTAGTTAGTTTCATAGTTTGTAAAGGATTGTGTTCTTGGTTTGTCTAGGGTGCTAAGATAATTAAATTGTGAAAAAAGCGAAATAACGATCTTGGAAAAAGACGTAAAAACGGCAGATTTCTCAATGGATATAACCTGAAATCGATGAAATGGTACAGCCCCGCAAATTCCGAGGCCGTAACAATTTCATACTTATCTGATAATCAGAGCAATTAATCTTCCTTTTTCAATTCCTCCACTTCGATAATTTCTCCACCGTCCCAAACAGAATCGCTTGCGTCAAAGAAACCCTTCCTGATTATCACTGGTTTTGTCTTAGTTTCCTCTTTCTGACTGCCTTTTGGCACATAATTGTAGCTCAAAACCCTGAAAACTGTCCGGCGATTAAGACTATGGTAATATTCCTGCTTCTCTTTTGGCTGTTTCGCGATGTAGCTTTCTGTCAAAGGAGTATTCACATCAAGACGGAACGGTTGGTTTTCACCATAACCTTTCG
>CAZBYM010000156.1:0-8561 GCA_964495745.1 uncultured Chryseobacterium sp.
GAGGATTGAAAGGATACGCTCGTGTATTCTCTGCGCCTTCCTCTGCGGCCTCTGCGCCGGAGCCTGTCCTGAGGAATCGAAGGGCGGCAACTAACGTTTCACGGAAACCAAATACCAACCCGCTGTAATAAAGAAATTCCTGAAAAACGGAATCGCGCCGATGAATCCCCAAACAACTCTCGGTTTCATCTTGAACTTTACTTCGTAATTCGGATTGATGAAGTAACGCACCTTTTTATCGACGTTGTATCCTGTCTTTTTCAGAATGCGTTCCAGACGATCGATGCTGATGCCTGTAGCTTTTACTTCGAGTAGATTTTCAATTGTCTCTTTGCTTTCACCGCACATCTTCAGAAATCCACGATACATAAATACCGGCCAGATGTGATAGTACGGAAGCTTTGAGGCCAATTTGCTTTTGCAGATCTGTTGATGTCCACCGAAAGGCATGTACCATGGCGGAAATGCTGCGAAGAAATTTCCGCCAGGCGCGAGATAATTCTTCAGTACCTCAAAAAAGCGATCTTGATTGTGAATGTGTTCTACAACATCTCGCGTAATGATCAGATCGAATGTTCCGATTGTGTTTGTATCATAAATATCTGCGGCAATAAGCTGAATGTTTGCTTTTCGCGGATGATTCTCAAAATACTTTTTAGCATTTTCAATTTTTGACTCGGAAAGGTCAACGCCCACTACACGATCACATCCCATATCCAAAAACGGCATGAGATTTCCGCCTTCACCACAACCGATTTCCAGCACAGAAATAGTCTTATCTACCTTGCGAATTTCGCGAACGAACGGAATCACGTGCTTTTCAGTAGTGATGATCTGTTCTTTGAAGTATTGTTCGCGGTTGGCGTGACGTTCTTGCATTCTGAACGCGAAGATAGCGAGTTTCTTGTTTCTTGTTAATTAGTTCAATTAACCTATAAAACCAGAAACTAGAAACTGAACCGAGCTCCAGATTTGATGACTTTCTTGTAAACCGGGCAATCTCTTGAGTGTGCACCATCCAGATACCCCGTACTCATCAAAAACTCATTCACTATTTCTCCTCCGGTAAAACGAAAAGTGATTTTGAAAATTTTCACCCACTCATCTTTCGTTTTCGGATGATGATGATCAATCCAATTTTTGAAACTGCCAAATTCTTTCTGCAGGCCAAGAATCACATTCGCATTATGAATGGTCGCATCAACCTTCAAGCGATTGCGGATTATTCCGGCATCATTCAATAAGCGTGCGCGATCTTTTTCTTTGTAACGAGCAACCTTCGCAATCTCGAAATTGTGAAATACTTTTCTGAAATTCTGTTCTTTGTTCAGAATAGTGGTCCAACTCAATCCGGCTTGATTGATTTCAAGCACTAGGCGACAAAACAATTCATTGTCGTCATGAATTGGGAAACCATAAGCAGTATCGTGGTACTTGCGGTGTACGTTGTCTTTCTCGACAGTTGAAACAAATTTGCAGTAGGACATGGTGTAAATATATGAAAGCTAGAGCGTGCAGATTTCACCACTTAGGCACTTAGAATCACATAAGGTTTCACTTAGGGACTTTACTGCATATTCATTGCGAAGCCTATGTGTCCAAGCGCAGCGCCTATGTAACCTATGTGCCTATATGGTGAAAAAAACTAACACCCCTAAGTGTCCAAACGAAGCGCCTTATGTGCTCCTTAAGTGACTACGTGTTAATAAAACTTACACTACTATGAGTCCAAGCGCAGCGCCTATGTAACCTATGTGCCTATGTGGTGAAAAAAACTAACACCCCTAAGTGTCCAAGCGAAGCGCCTTATGTGCTCCTTAAGTGATTAAGTGGTAAAGTGGTAAAAAAAACTCCGCAGCGCAGCGACCCTTTCCTCCTCAATACATCCGCACCTTTTCCGAATGTATCGCAAAATACGCACTCAGCGTTACCGTATGAGTTGCCAATGAATAATCTGCTTTCTCCAGAAAAATGTTGTATCCGTATGACAATTGCATTTTCACGAAACCAATTCCCAGTTCCGGTCTGATGGCGAAAGATTGAACTGCTTCATTTAGGTAGTACAATCCGCGAATTCCTACTTGTCCCCCAATTTTTTTCTTGAAGAGTCCCGCCCATGCTCCAAAATCAGCATAAGTGATCCTATGCTCTGTATCGTAAGCGAGCCCGACAAAATATCCTGTGCCCGCAATGGAACGTTGTGTGCCGCGAATAAATTTCCCACGGCAAATCCCCAACCCCATAGTTCCATTCACAAAATCGATTTGAGGAACAACTCCAATAGATTTTTCCACAATGAGCCACCGAATAATTTCTCTTGGCTTTTCAATGGCAATTGGCGGTTCTTCACCCGGAACAGGAGTTTGCGCGTGAAGATTATTCGCAGCAAAAAATACCAAAGCCACAAGTTGTAGATTGCGCGAACTTCTATATAAAAAAAGAAAAGCGTTCCGTAAGAAACGCTTTTCAAATTGTTTATGTGAATTGTTAAGCATTTACAGCTTTCACAATCGGTGCTGCCTCAAGAATATCTTTGGTCACACCTGAAGCATATTGTTCGAAATTTTTGTTGAATTGTTCTGCAAGTTTCATCGCTGTATTATCAAATCCGGTTTTATCGGCCCAAGCATTTCTTGTCTCAAGAATTTCGGCAGGAACTCCAGGACATGATTTTGGAAAACGTAACTTGAAGAAAGGCGTTTGTCCGTACTCAACATTATTCAGTTTGCCTTCGAGAGCAGCAGTGATCAGCGTGCGAGTGTATGCAAGTTTGATCCGACTTCCAACTCCGTAAGATCCTCCTGTCCAGCCGGTGTTCACCAACCAAACATTGATGTTCGGATTAGCTTTGAGTTTCTTTCCTAGAAGTTCAGCATATTTTCCCGGGTGTAATGGAAGAAATGCTTTTCCAAAACAAGCAGAAAAAGTTGTTTGCGGTTCAGTAATACCCATTTCTGTTCCCGCAACTTTCGCAGTATATCCGGAAATGAAATGATACATTGCCTGTTCAGTTGTCAATTTTGAAATCGGAGGAAGCACCCCAAATGCATCTGCGGTCAGGAAGAAAATATTTTTTGGAGCTCCACCAACGGAAACTTCGAGTGCATTATCGATGTGATTAATCGGATATGCAACGCGAGTGTTTTCTGTTTTCGAAGTACTCTTGTAATCTACAGAACGGGTTCCGTCAATGAAATCAATATTCTCAACGAGTGCACCAAACTTAATTGCATCCCAGATTTGTGGTTCTTTCTCGCGAGAAAGATCAATACACTTCGCATAACAACCGCCTTCGAAATTGAATACTGTTTGGTCCGACCAGCCATGCTCGTCATCACCAATCAATCCGCGGTTCGGATCTGCTGACAAAGTGGTTTTTCCTGTTCCGGAAAGTCCGAAGAAAATAGCAGTGTCTCCGTCTTTACCCTGATTCGCTGAGCAATGCATAGATAAAACACCTTTCTCGTGCGGAAGAATGTAATTCAGCAAAGTGAAAATTCCTTTTTTGATTTCGCCGGTATAACCGGTTCCGCCAATGAGAATTATTTTCTTCGTAAGATTCAGAATTGCAAAGTTGTGCTGACGGGTTCCGTCTGTTTTCGGATCTGCTTTGAATCCCGGAGCACATACAATATGCCATTCAGGAGCAAAGTTTTCAATTTCCTCAGCAGTTGGACGAAGAAATAAGTTGTTTGCAAACAGATTTGACCATGGAGTTTCAGTTACAACTCGAATGTTCAATCTGTATTTCGGATCAGCACAAGCATAAGAATCTCGGACATAAACTTCTTTCCCGGATAAATATGCGGTAACACGATTGTACAGCGCATCAAACTTCGCAGGTTCAAATTTGATGTTGATATCGCCCCACCAGATTGAATCTTTGGAGATTTCGTCATACACCATGAATTTGTCTTTCGGAGAGCGACCGGTGAATTCGCCCGTGTCAATCGCGAGTGCACCATTGTCCGTTAATACTCCTTCTCCGCGATCTAGCGTCTCTTCAACAAGTTCTGCGGGAGTTAGATTCCAGAAGGCGGCTGCAACGTTTCCCAGGCCTAGTGGAGCAATAGAGGCATTTTTGCCTTTTAACCCAAATTCGTTCATTCTTTAAATCTTTTTACCGAAAAAACACCCAAAGGCACGTCTTTTCGTGGTTAAATAATGATGAAATAATAGGGCACAAAGGTACTGAATCTCACAAATGACAGGAATGAGATTTCTTATGTTTAGAACAGGGGTGAATTTGGGAGGTAAAAACTAACTCTTTGTGGGTCAATAATGTACGCAGAAAACGCTCGAAAATTGCCGGATTTTCTGTTGATAAGTTCATGGAGTGAGGTAGACCTGCGCGCTTACCACGAAGGCACGAAGTCACGGAGAAAAGGAGAAGACTTGAATTGTTACTCTGCTTTTGGAGTTAGATTAACTCGAGCATTTTAGGATTATTTATTCAATCTAGACTTCGTGTCTCCGTGACTTCGTGGCAGTAATTCAGCGACAAAATTATTTTCCGCACTTCACCATTTCCTCAATCACCACCAACGGTTTATCTGTCAGGAAAGTTCGAACATCTTTCACGAAAATATCCTGTTCCCTGGTTGAAACGTTTGTCATGCGAAAGCAGTAGGTAAATTCTCCTTCGCGACCCCACGTCCTCATTTCGTAAACAAATTTCTCGCGCATGCCCAACCATTTTTCGAATTCCTCTTTTGTTTGGTAATCGATACCTTCTCCTTTGCTGATGAAAGAAACTTTCAGACGCACTATATTGGTGTCAACAATTTGAATCGGAGCATCCTCTTCAACTACTGCAAGGTGTTGGTGCTCGCAAATCACATTCTCAGTAACAATCACGAGTTCTTTGCCAGACATAAATGTTTTGGTCTCACGAATAAATGTAGTACGATCTGCATTATTTTTTCCAGACATCATGAAGCAATACTTCGTTTCACCTTCACGACCTTTTTGAGTAACGATGTAAGGATAATCAGGATGTTTGCTCAACCATTTATCGAGATCAGCTTTCGCTTGTAAGTTAATCCCTTCACCTTTGCTGATAAAAGAAACGATCATGCGTGTGTACTTACTCGAATCCGTGGGAGTAGAAACATTGGTTGTAATTGTATCAACGCTACTAGTAACTCCGGTTGCTGTGGTGGTCGTAGTAGTTATTGTGTGAGACACAGTATCACCGTTGATAATTGTAATCTCCTCATTTTTTTCGTGAGTATACGATCCGTTGTACCCGGTCGTGTGTCGGGCAGGACAACCCATTAAAGCTATTGCTAAAACCGGGACAAAAAGTAGAGTGCGTTTCATGGTATAAATGTATTGTTTAGAAGAGATATTGCCTAAAGTGTGCCAAAAGAGACGGGAGATAGGCGACGGGAGTTTGGAGGCGCTATCTGGAGTGAATTTGTTTGTAAGTGGTGATGGTTACTCATGTCTGTATTTTTATTGCCACACCCGCCTGCCGGACGGGCAGGGATTACACGAATTGCGCAGATTTTCGGAAAGATAAAATCAGCATTATTTCAATTGTCATTTTTTATCTGCGTCATCTGCGAAATCTAAGCAAGCGGTACAGGGATAGCAATTGCAATCGCTTTAGCGATCGTGCGCTCGTGGGTCACGCATACAAAGTACTTCCGCCTTTTCGCCTTTCGGAGCCCGCCCTGAGGAATCGAAGGGTGCAAAGCGCCGCAAGCAAACAACGCAACCAAGTATCAAGCATATTTCGCTCGTACATACTCCATAAAATACCGGAAGTTGAGTGGTTCACCAGTCGCCATTACGCACAACTCCTGCGAAGTATATGTCTTCCCGTGTTGGTGAATCTTCTCGCGCAACCAATTTAATAAATGCGAATAGTCACACAGCTCAATTTGAGTTGAGAGATTAGGAATTTCTTCGTTTGCTTTCGCATAAAGTTGGGCAGCATAAAAACTTCCAAGCGAATAAGTAGGGAAGTACCCGAAACTTCCGTGCGACCAGTGAATATCCTGCATGCAACCTTCTGCGTCGGAAGTAACTTCTATTCCGAGATATTCTTTGTAACGCGCATTCCAATACGCCGGAATTTCTTTCACCGCAATCTTGTTTTCAAAAATGGCTTTCTCTACTTCGAAGCGAATCATCACGTGAAAATGATAGGTTACTTCATCGGCATTGATGCGAATAAGCGAAGGCTGTACAACATTCATTGCCTTGTACAACGAATCGATTGTCACATCTTGCAATTGATCGGGAAATGTTTTTTGCAAAACGGGAAATTGTCCTTTCCAGAAAGCAAGACTTCTGCCCACATTGTTTTCCCACAAACGCGATTGCGATTCATGAATGGACAAGGAACAATATTCTCCGGAAGGCAATCCGTACTGATCATCCGGAATTCCCTGCTCGTATAACGCGTGACCGCCTTCATGAATACTTCCGCTGAGACAATCACTCAGATTATTTTCATCGATGCGCGTTGTAACACGAACATCTGTTGCACTGAAATTAGTAGTGAACGGATGAATGGAAATGTCTTGTCGTCCCGCGTCGAAATCGTAGCCCATTTGTTTCAACACATGCACGCTGAATTCAAATTGTTTGTCTTTCGGATAATGACGATGAAGGATTTCGGTCGAACCACGAGGTTTGGACAGAAGTTCTTTCACAAATGGAACAAGTTCTTTTCGTACATCATTGAACAAGGTTTCTACTTCTGAAGTTTTCATTCCTGGTTCGAACTCATCCAGAAATGCATCATAAGGATGTTCTGAGTAACCGAGCAGTTCGCATTCTTTTTTCTTGAGCGCGATCAATTTCTCCAACTGCGGAGCGTAAATGGAAAAGTCATTCTTCTTTTTCGCTTCCTGCCAGGCGTTATAGGTTTCGGAAACGCAACGACTAAGTTCTTCTACAAACTCACGCGTATATTTTTTTGCTTTACGGTATTGTTTGAGTGTATGCTTTACATTTTGCGCTTCGCGATGCGAAAGAGATTTGTCCTGCTCGAGTTTTTCGAGAAGTTCGCCTATTTCTTTTGTCGTGAACATCTCATGCGTAATTCCTGATAACGTAGCAAGTTGTTGTGAACGTCTGCCTGCACTTTTAGTCGGCATATACGTTTCCATATCCCAGTTAAGAACTGCGGAAGAGTAGGAGATATCTGCGATGCGTTGGAGGAGTGTGACGAGTTGGGTGTAGGCTGAAATCATTTCGTAAAGGTAACAAAGCGGCATCCACTAAAACAGCAACCGCAAGGACGCAAGGAGCGCAAAGACCACATCCTTGCGCCCCTTGCGTCCTTGCGGTTAATATTGCAGCGCGGTTGAAATCATTTTCGTCTGATTATTCCGCTAACTAGTATTATCCAGCCACCAATAAAACACAACCCACCCAATGGCGTAACTGGTCCTATCCATTCCCAATTGTCCCAACCAATAATTGTCCGTGTTGCAATAAGATAAAGTGAACCGGAAAATAGAATTATTCCAGAAGTGAAAAACCACATCGATGCGGACAATAATTTACTCTCACCGAAAACTTTCATTATTATTCCCAAAACAATCAAAGCAAATGCATGATACATCTGATATCGTGCAGCAGTTTCAAAACTTTGTACCATCCGCAAATCCATTATTCCGGATTCAACGTGTTTCAATAAACCATGCGCTCCAAAGGCTCCAAGAATAACAGACAGCGCTGCGAGAATTCCACCTAAAACAATTGCTCTTTTGCTCATGATCCAAAGTTACAATAAACGTCTTCTGTTGGGCATTTCACGAACTCTGCCGCGGATAAATTGCAATTCACCTCATAATTATTGGAATCATGTTCTCGCTTTGTATTATTGTTCTAAGAAAAACAACCGTTCATGAAAAACATTCTTTTAGGACTTGGATTCATCACAACAATTTCGCTGAATGCACAGCTAACTCCGGAAATTACATCTTGGATTATCAACACTACTGCAGCGACAGGTTACGGTAACATTCAGTCGAATGTGCAGCAAGTGCAATATTCTACGAATAATGTTTACGTCAGCGCTACTTGCATTCCCGGCTATGATATCGGTCCTTGGGTAGGAAATCCAAATCTTCCGTCAAATCAGAATTTCGTTTACAAAATCACACGAAACCCTGTGCAGAACACGGGCACGCCAGTTGCAACTGCACTCGGACACATTGGTGTTTGGTCGAATGGGGTAAGTATTTTCAATGCGAAGGATGCGATGTCATACAACAATCAGGGTGTGTGGAATCAAAATGCAATTGTTGTTGAAGGTCCAAGTTTTGATACCTGTCTTGGACATCCAGCACCGAATGGAGAGTATCACCACCACTTGAACCCAACATGTTTGTATGACGATCACGACAGCAGCGTGCATTCTCCTATAATTGGTTTTGCATTTGATGGATTTCCAATTTATGGTGCATATGGGTACGCAAATCCAAATGGAACCGGCGGAATTACACGCATGCGTAGCAGCTACGTTATGAATACTGCAACAACACGCGCGAATGGTCCTGCAGTTTCTGCAACTTATCCGCTTGGATATTACATAGAAG
>CAZBYM010000157.1:0-8554 GCA_964495745.1 uncultured Chryseobacterium sp.
ATTCAGGAGCATGGGACGGACATGCAACATTTTCTGCTGACATGCGAGTGATGTATTTTGCCAGTGAACGATCAGGTGGTTACGGTGGACGGGATATCTGGATGGCCTCGCTAAAAGCAGATGGTACATGGGGCAACATTCGTAACATGGGTCCTAAAATTAATACCGCCGAGAACGAAGATTCTCCTTTCCTGCATCCAAACGGAATGATTTTGATGTTCAATTCTGAAGGACATAACAGCATGGGTGGATATGATATTTTTCAAACCGAACTTACACCTGTCGATAGTAACTGGTCGGAGCCATCGGAACCTTTGAATTTAGGATACCCAGTCAATACACCCGGCGATGACAAATATTTCATTCTTGGTGTAGATGGTAAACATGGTTACTATTCTTCCGGAGCTGCTGGAGGATTCGGTCAACAGGACGTGTATCTCATCACGGGCGATCTACGCGTGAAGAATCCTCACATCTGCCAGCTTACCGGTGTGGCAACTTTAGATACAATGCCGGTTGGTGCTACATTGATCATTAAAGATGATGAGGGCAAACTCAGGAGTTTTTATCTCGAAACAAATTCCATTACAGGAAAGTATCTTGTGAATCTCCCACAGGGAAGAACGTATACAATTTCCTGTGAGTTGAATGGTTTCGAACAACAGATTGCGAAAGTAGAAGCTCCAACATCCTCCGAAAACATGACACGTGTGAGAAAAGATTTTCCATTTTATTCTCAATCTTATCTGGCTCGGCTGATTCCTAAACCTGATTCAGTAAAAAAGGATTCTATTATTCCAACTGTAGTTATTCCGGTTGTCATTGCGCCGAAAAAGGACAGCGTAAAAACGCCGCCGGTAAATGCAGAAGATTATACTTCAATTCTCAAGAACTATGGCACCGCTGCTGCGGAAGGACTTATTTTCCGTGTACAGATTGCTGCCTACAATATGCCGGACAATTACAGGTATAATCACTTAAGTACATTGGGAACAATAGACAAAGTTGTACTTGATGATAAGATTACGCGCTTTACAATGGGAAAATTCTCTACACTCAACGAAGCTGAAGCGTATAGACAGCAAATTATTGCTGCAGGGCAATGGGATGCTTTTGTTACCGCAGAACGAAATGGTAAACGATATTTACTTCGCGAATTAGTTGAGTTGAATTTCTTTCAACCAAGATAATTTTCGGATTGTGTGATATGTATCAGTGCATGGCCAATGTTCAGAGTGTTATATTTGCTGAATGAAAATTGAAGAAGAAATCAAGCAAAAGAGTTTTGCGAACCCGTTTCAGAAAATGATTCTGAATGTGTTTGTGACTTCTTCATGGTTTGCAACACATACAAGTCGAATTCTCAAACCGTACAAGATTACATTGCAGCAGTATAATGTTCTGCGCATTTTACGTGGACAGCAATCAAAACCGGCTTCTGTAGGAGTAATTCAGGAACGAATGCTTGATAAAAGTTCAAATGCATCTCGTCTAATAGACAAGCTTGTTCTTAAGAAGCTCGTTGACCGGAAAACCTGTCCGGAAGATCGCCGTCAGATGGATATTCGTATCACCCAAAAAGGGCTTGACCTTCTTGGTGAACTGGATGGACCGCTCAACAATGAAGACGTTACCTTCGGGAAACACATTTCAGTAGAAGAAGCCAAAATTGTTAGCGACATTCTTGATCGCATTCGAGGCTGATTTCATCATTCTTCTCAATAATCGCATTTCTTGTCCTGTAGCTTTTCTGATGAATCCGGTTATATCATCGTAAATTAGACGTATGAGAAGATCGGTTCTTATTCTCGTTTTTCTGATTAGTGCCTTTTTGGGGGCAACTATTTTGTCTTCTTTTGTTTCGCTTTCGAATCAGGAAACTTCTGCTTTTTCAAAGAAGAAAGACAAAAAGAAAAAGAAGAAGAAAAAAAAGAAAAAGAAGAAACCAGCGAAGTGCGATTGCCCGGAGAATTCTCTCATCCGCACTTCTTCAGATTCAGTTATCCTGAAAAAATACGTTGCTCTTTACAAAGACCTTGGAGGAACCTGTTACATCAAGACACTTCAAAAAATGGGTGATCTCGAGAAAACAGGAGAAGGCCAATACACGGTTTATCTGGGAAAGAGTAAATCACCTGAAGATAGAATGGCGTGGACAACATACATGTATTGCCCTATTGGAAAACCGGATGGAAGTGTTGCACTTGTTCAGGAAACTGGAGACACCGTTCAATACTGCACCTACAAAAATGAAATGAAGCACGGTTTCATGTATTGGTTGAAACCTCGATATGGAATTGTAGCGACGTTCGAATTTATCAATGATGAGAAACCTGTGACAATTGTTCCGGAGTATGGAACAACACCAGAGCCGCCAGCAGAGACACCCAACCGGACTGAAGAGTAAAACATAAGTATAGAAAAGATTATGCACTGCAATTCTGATGTGAGATGAAAACAATAGTATGTTTGCTTGGTATCCTGATCTACTGTTCTTCTTCATTGTTTGCACAAACAAGTGCGCGAGAGGAGAGCAACACTCCAACACAAGTGCGGAGAATAGTAGTGATGGCGCATGCTAACTATTCTGACTACGAATTCTATGTAACACCAGGAATAGGCTTCAAGGCAGGAAAGCATTCCGTATTTGGTGGTCCGCTATTGTTCAATCATTATTCGAGAGGCTTGACTACAGTTGGCGGCTTTGCGGGATACACTTTTGAACCGGAATTTAGATACAAGCGCATCAGTTCCTTCGTTTTGTTTCACGTTCAACAAGGAAATTATTTCAATGATGTGCACACTATTGAAATGCAAGCCGGGTATGGACTAAGCGTCAGAATTCTAAACCGGTTATTTCTTGATCAGTCATTCAGCGGAGGCGCAATCTACTATTGGAGGGACTTTGATAACAATCCTTACCAATGGACTGATTTATATTTCTCAATGATGCTACGCATTGGATTACGATATGAATTTGAATTGCGAAAAAAAGAAAAGACGGCTCAGCCTGTATTCTAGAATTTATTTAGTTCGCTATACAACTCTACAATCGGCAAACCCATCACATTGAAATACGATCCTTCAATTTTTTCTATGCAATGAAATTTACCCGTCCGACCGTGTTGTCCGGGCGAACTCTCCGCTTTAGAAACAATTGTGTTTTGGATCAAACTTTCTTTTCCAATTGATTTCAAAAAAGCAATTTCCTCTGAAGAACATGGATTAATTCCTTCCTTCAAGCATTCCTGAGCTCCATAAGAGCCTGCTTTGTCCATGGGCTTACATGATTTAATGTAGTGTGTGATATCTTGCAAACTCAACTCACAAAAAAACACTTCACTTTTTACTGAGAAGGAAATTTCCTTGTCTGCCGATTTCAAACAAACGCCAGTATACACCTCATGACGATTTCCGGAAAGTTCGTGCAACATCGTCTCTGCTTCCGATTCATCAGCCGGCTTGTTCAGCACATGATCATGAATCCACACAATTGTGTCAGCGGTAACAACAATTGTATTCGGACCAATTTCATGCTCAAATGCATCTGCTTTCTTGCGGCACAAAAAAAGTGGAATTTCTTCAGCTTTCAGATGAGATGGAAAATCTTCGTTCACTTCTTTTGTCAGAAGCTCGAATTTGAATCCCAATTCTCCCAACAGAAATTGACGACGAGGAGACTTCGATGCGAGGATAATATGATGATCGAATGAAGGAATGATTGGATGGTGTGATTGTGTTGGTTCCACTTTTCAAACTATGAAATTGATTTTGTTCATGAATGATTTGTCAGACTGAGCGGAGTCGAAGTCGACAAATCAAGTTATCCGGCAATCGCCAAATTCACTTCATGCGCATACAGAAACAAGAATGCTACTCCGCCAATCATAATGAATTTCAGAAAATTGCTCAGAAATTTCCAGTCTTTCTTTCCTTTTGCCGTGAGATTTCTATAAGCAAGATAGGCTACCGGAATTTGCAACACGATCAAAACATAAAAGAAAAAATTCCACTGATCGAGTTGCCACCAGACATATTGGATATAGCAAAGCGCAGCCATTAATCCTGCAGCCAGACTTGTTACGACCCATTTTGCCCGATTAATTCCTAACACGATCGGTAAAGTCTTGCATCCGTACTCCATATCGCCTTCGTAATCTTCTATATCCTTGACAATCTCACGCGTGAGAGAAACCAAAAATGCGAACAACGTATATCCTAATGCGAAAGTTAATGGAAGATCAAGTAGCAGAATTTTTTGCTGCACCAGAATTGGAAATGCATTTGCAATCGCAGTCAGCTCATAAATTACGCCAAGCAAAGGAATCAGTGAACTGAGTAAGGCTATTACAATATTACCAATGAGAAATTGTCGCTTTAAATTTGTGCTGTAAAACCATAACAGGGCAGGAGCAGCGAGAAAAATAAATGTTCCCGCACGAAGCATTCCGTATTTGTACGAAATCCAGATTCCAAGTAATGCACCGACAATGTTTAACGACATGTGCATGGCCATAGCAACGCGTCGCTTGATTGCTTTGCCAACCAGATTGCTAGAAGGACGATTCACTTCATCAATACGGATATCAAAATAGTCGTTGATGATGTAACCCGCAGCGGCAATCATGACTGTGCTGAGCACGAGCAAAAAGAAATCAAGCTCAGTTATCTGGAAATCCAAAACGGAATATTCCAACTCGTATCGCTTCTTGGCAATGTATGGCGCAAGCATATACCAGCGAATAACATACTGCGTAAAAGCAAGTATGAGCAGGTTTGGAAAACGTATCAGCTTCAGATAATCACGCATTGATGTAAAAATAGGATAATATGCTGATATGCGCATGCACTAATGTGCTGACGTTGTTGCTTGACTGAGCCTGCGGCGCTTTACACGGCGCCTCGGAGAAACGGCGAAATATACTTTGCAATGCCCACGAGATTCGGAGGTTAAGTCTGCTGTCAATCGCTTCAGCGATTCGCCGTGTCTCAATGGGTTTAGAACGCGTAACACCGCCGTTTCTCTGTGGCGCCGTGGTAAGCCAGCGCAGCGTCCTCTTGAACTACATTAAGCTACCACTTGCGATGTAACCGCATGGTTTGCTCAATCACATCTCTAGCACAACCTTTGCCACCATCATAAGAAGAAACATGAATAGAAATCTCTCGAATCTCCGGTGAAGCATTCCGTGGACATGCTGCGATTCCACATAATTTCATCGCGTGATAATCCGGAACATCATCACCCATAAAAAGTATCTGTTCAAAACTCAGATTGTAAGCTGTTGCAAATTCTTTGAGCGTAGCCGCTTTATCTGTTGATCCAAGAAAAACTTCGTGCATTCCCAATCGCAAATAACGAGTCTTAAGCATTTCATCAAGAGCTGCAGAAATAATGGCAACCGTGTACCCAAGTTTTACGGCATGTTGAATTGCATGTGCATCTCTGGCGAAAACCGTTCTGGCAACTGTATCATCTGAGTGGATAGTGATGCTTCCATCCGTAAGAACGCCATCCACATCAAAAACAAACGCCTTGATTGAACTTAACTTTTGCTTAAAGTTTACAGCACTCATGATTCAATTAATCTGAGCTTCGGGAGATACTTTTTGAAAGCTGCTTGTACAACTTTGCAATGTCATCATCCGACTTAAGCATTTCAGCATGGTGCTTCACTATTTTCTTGTCTCCGCGAAACGCAGGACCCGTTTGTGCATCTGCAGGAATCATATCCATTGCCTTGAACGCAGTTTCAAGAATTAACGGGCGTACAAGATCAAAGGAAATGTTACTGTGCGCGAGAATATCGTCGGCAATCGCAAACATGTGATTGGAAAAATTATTGGCAAACACTGCTGCAAGATGAACAACCTCGCGTTGCGCTGAATCAAGTACATATGCATTCTTGTTGATTCCACCTGCACACTCCATCAATGCCTCAACAACTTGCTTGCTGCTTCCCTCAATACAAATGGGAAAAGCAGTAATAGTTACCGCATGTTCCTTAGAAAACGATTGCAACGGATAGAAAACACCTCTCGATGCGAACTTTTTCAACGCGTCCATCCCGATTGTGCCGGATGTATGAACGACTGTACCTTTTAACGCCGGCATGGATTTTACAACACCGGCGATTGCATCATCAGGAACTGCCAACACATACAGATCTGCATCGCGCTTCAGTTTTTTAATGTCCGTTATGGAACTCTTCGAGAATTTTTTTCCAGCTGTTTTCGTAGACTTACGAACGGTTTGAACCATCGTCGCGCCTGCTTCAGCAAACAATGCTGACAAATGATCGGCTACATTTCCTGCACCGATAAAAACAACATTCAGGCCTTGCAATGGTTTCTTTCTTTTCATAGTGGTAAGTTAGGGTTTTTCATCCGTTGCCGGAGCTGTTTGTTCGGCTTTGTTCTTTCTGATTCGTTCCCGAATTGCGATCGCTGTACCAATGATCATGATTAAACAACCTAGCCACAGGACATTGATCGCTGGAAATTCCGAAACTTCGATTACAACAAAATCCGGCTTCATGGATAAACGTACGCTACTGTAGACGTCAATACTGCCATTCTCCGGTCGTACTTTCCAAAAAATCAATTTTGTTCCTGTGATTTCATCCACGGCTTCATCTTGGTACGTTGTTCCAGTTTGCTTATTTGCATAATATGCCGCCGTCATTTTTCGTACAGTGAGATTTCGATCAATAATCTTAAAATGTGCTTCGATCCCAATCACACTTGTGTCCTGGAGTGCAGAATTGTTTGCAGCGCGTTTGATGCTGTCCAGAATCACAAGTCCGTTGTCCACAAAAATGGTATCACCAACTCCAACTGTATTGTTTCTGGGCTGTTCATATGCCACTGAAGCTGGCTCCGCTGAAGTTATTTCCAACGAACTTACCGGAACGAATTTGATGAACGAATAAATATCCTTATGGAGATAATGACGCGTATCGGGCTCAGCAGCGTTGCCCATAAATGGATTGATCTGAATAAACGGGCTCAAGCGAAAAACTTTCTCTCCTGCTTTGCGATCAATTCGTTCATGAAAGTCGACATGAAACAGAAAGTAATCTGTTCCGTTTCTCACTTCTCTTTCGCGCGATGAATACGTCACCATGTAATCGCCCATTGGAAGCGTATCGCCTTTCCGGAGATAAATATTCTCCTCATTATTTCCATCGTCTGATAGTGAACGAATGTCAGTTCCTGAAGAGTTAACGGATATTGTATTTTTCTTCGATGTTGAAATTACCGCACCCAACATCAGGAGCGCAAAACCAATATGAGCAATTGACGCGCCCGACTTTCTGATTCCGCCTTTCATGATCTTCAACCAATACTTTCCATTTGCGAGAATGCTGAATGTAATTGAGAAGACCAGAACGGAACACAAAACATATATATCGCGTTTCTCTGCGGGTTGGTGATTGAAGTCCGAATTAAAATAAATAGTAACATCTACAATAACAGACAGAACAACAGCTATAACGAAAGGCCACAGCAGAGAACGGAAAAAATCACCTACTTTATTTTTTCTGTATTTCAAAAACTGTGTAACAGCCATAAGCAGCGTTACAAGAATTGCGAATGGAATCTGCCAGCTATTATAGAAGTGAACTACATTTGCATCAGGCGCAATTTTGGCATCTGCAAGATTGTTGAGCCATTCCCAGTGCGTACTATTTCTTAGCTTATCGAGCCCGGAATGCAGAAACTCTACTTTCAGAAATTTGTTTATTACAGGAGTCGAAGTGTAGAAAATAATCTGAATGGAAGCAACAACAAGCACGAGTGAACCAATGAACATCCAGAACTCGCGCGACCATAAATCTTCTTCGTCTTTTTCCTTTGGGAAGTATTTGAAATAGGAAAAGAGCATTATTCCACCAGAGAAAGTCACGAAAAGTAAAGCTCCGTTCACGGGATGTCCAGTCAGGAACAGGAATACCACGAATGCAGAGACGATAGTGAATACAATTCTCGTAATCTTATTCATGGCAATGAGAAATACACTCAGCCAAAGGAAGAATCCCATAAAGAGCGCGAGTTCCTGATTAAGGCCGTCCTCCGTAAATGCGTGTACGGAAGTTTCAGAAAGTATTCCACTCTTTGTCAGAAACGTTGAATACACAATAAGTAGAAACGCGCCGATCGTTAGCAGAAATGTGGTGAACAATGATCGAGCCTGAATTTTGTGTAGAAGCATTACGTGTGCGGCTCCGACCAGAATCATCCATGGAACCAGCGAAGCATTTTCTACAGGATCCCATGCCCAGAATCCACCGAAACTTAATGACTCGTATGCCCAGGCTCCACCCATTAATATTCCGGTTCCGAGAACAAGAATCCCAATGAAGGCCCAAGATAAAGCAGGTTTTTGCCAAGCATAAAGTTTACCTGTCCACAATCCCGCTATCGCATACGCGAATGGAATTGTAACTAAAGCGAAACCGCAGAATAGAGTAGGAGGGTGAATGGTCATCCAATAGTTTTGGAGTAGCGGATTTAATCCACGACCATCCTGGAACAAAGGAATTCGCTGGAG
>CAZBYM010000158.1:0-5753 GCA_964495745.1 uncultured Chryseobacterium sp.
GAACTTACAGCGTTTTAGAATCAGAACTTCCGGAAGTGCTGAACGTGAAATACACGATAACAACCGCGAAGTGGGGTGAATCGACAGGGAATCTGCAATTCAAAAAGACTACACGAGAATATGAAGAATCGATGCGATTTCATTGATAGATCCAATTGTCGTGTTGTTTGAACCAACAATCGATTACAACAACCTCAACAAAGACATTTACCAGCGTTTGACTACATTCGCACAACCAAAATAAATAAACTTCCAATCATGAGAATACTATTACTTGTATCGATGTTCCTTCTGATGCTACCAACACATATTTTCAGTCAGTGTAGTGATCTTTTCTTTTCTGAATACATTGAAGGTTTGAGCAACAATAAAGCGATTGAATTTTATAACCCGACTTCTGCGACGGTCAATCTTTCGGATTACGTGCTTTATCGTTATAATAACGGGTCACCAACACCAACGGATTCACTGTTTCCTCAAGGAACATTGGCGCCGGGAAACGTTTATGTTGCAGGGAATCCTTCGGCGGTTGCTGGCATTCTTAGTGTATCGGACACGTTGCATACAATTACATTTTTTAACGGTGATGACGCGTTATCGCTGAAAAAGATTTCCACCAACACCATTCTTGATGTTATTGGTCTAATAGGAAATGATCCTGGCACCAACTGGCCTGTTGGAACCGGAGCGACAAGTGAATTCACTCTGATCCGAATGGTTGGGGTTCAACAAGGGAATACAAATTGGGCTGTTGCAGCTACCGAATACGATGTGTATCCTCAAAACACAATTACGTTTCTTGGTTCACACTCGATGACTTCATGTTGTGCGAGCGTTGTTACAACTTTGTCTTCACAAACCAACGTGCTTTGTTCCGGTGATTCGACCGGTTCTGTCGTTGTTAATGCCAGCGGTGGAATAACGTTTACATATGATTGGCTTGTCCTTGGCAACACGAGTGCTACAGTTACGGGGCTCGCAGCAGGAACCTACACGGTAGTTGTTACAAATGAATGTTCGAATACTGATACACTTGTTGTCACGATCACTCAACCATTGTTTCCTGTCATTATGCAACTGGATACAGCAACGGAAGCAAGTTGCAACCTAAGTAACGGTTCATTGACGGTACTTACCATGGGCGGAACTCCAGGTTATTCTTATTCATGGACGAGCGGAGATCTTACCGCAACAGCTTCTAATCTTGCAGCAGGAATTTACACCTGCACTGTTACAGACGCTAATGGTTGTACAGATGTTGAATCATTCTCTGTGCAGAATCCGAATCCTCCAACAGTTACTGTATCACTTTCAGACGATACATTGTGTCAGTCGCTTGGCGCATTCATGTTGACAGGCCATTCTCCATTTGGAGGTGTGTGGACGGGTAACGGAGTGATAGATTCAACCTTTGATACCAATGCCGCCTCGCTTGGTTGGAACATTATTACTTACACGTATACAGATAGCTCGAACTGTGTTGGTTCAGCAATCGATAGTTTGTTCGTTGATCTTTGTCTTGGAATAAGCAACACTGATAACAACCTGTTTGAAATTTCTCCGAATCCATTTACAAGTGAAATTTTTATGAGTTTTCCCAATCCATTTGAGAAAGTAATTTCACTTTACAATACGAATGGTGAGCTTGTTTATCAAGAGAAGATCAATATCGAAACTACACGAATCACTCTCGATTATCTTCCTGCAGGAATTTATCTGCTTCAAGTTGCTAGCGGTTCAGAAGTGAAGACGAAAAAAATTCAGAAGTCGGAATAAACAAACTTCGCTTACTTCACATTCTTACGTTATCATGTCGATTGGTTAATGAATAATTAGTTGATTATGGTTGTGCATCCGCAACTTCCCTTATCCAAACAAATCGCCTACGCGTTCGGCATGATGGGCTGGGGAATTATGATCAACTTGATCAGCGTGATTCTTGTATATCTGTATTTACCACCCGACAGCAGCGGATTACCAATCCTAATTACACAAGCCACAATTTTTGGAATCTTCAACGTGATTGCGCTTATTACGGCGAGTGGAAGATTGATTGATGCCATTTACGATCCCTTCATTGCTCAGTTCAGCGATCAAAGTAAGAATCCAAAAGGACGGCGAATTCCAATCATGAAATGGGCGATTATTCCTTCGCTACTGTTTTGTGTTTTGATTTTCTTCCCGATGGATAATAAAGAGTCGAGCATGAACATAGTTTGGCTCTGCGCGATGTTGATTTTGTTTTACGTTGCATCGACGAGCTATATTATTCCATACAACGCGTTGTTGCCGGAACTCGCGCATGATTCTGCATCACAAGTTCGTCTGGCGACCTGGCAATCGGTTGGATATGTAGTAGGAATTGGTACGGCGTCCAATGCATTCAATCTAACTGATGTGCTTCAAAGTCAATTTGGGATTGTGTCAAGACTTGATGCGCTGCAAGTGACCGTGATAATTCTTGCATCGATCGGAGCAATCTGTATGCTGATTCCAGTTCTCACAATTGATGAACGTAAGTACGGTGCGAAAAAACCTCATGCGGTTGCAATGCGGGAAGCACTTCGAGAGGCGCTGACCAACAGAAATTTCCTGCTGTTCATTGTTGCCGATTTTTCGTACTTCATCAGCGTGACAATCATCACTTCCGGATTGTTGTACTTCGTAACAGTATTGCTGCAGCTACCCGAGTCAATCGGAAATAAACTGATGATCACGATGGTATTGGTGTCGTTTATCTTCTATCCGATTACCAACATGCTTGCGCGAAAAGTCGGGAAGAAAAAACTGGTGTTGTTTGCGCTTGTGTTACTGGGTGCTGTTTTTCTGGGAGTTTACTTCCTTGGGCAAATACCAATGAATGCTTACGCGCAGATTTTCGGATTGATCGGGATTGCTGCGATTCCGTTTGCTGTGCTGAACATTTTACCGAATGCGATTCTGGCGGAGATCATTGATAAAGACGTTGAAGAAACCGGAGAGAATAAAGAAGCGATTTACTTCGCGGTGCGGTATTTCTTTGTGAAAATTGCACAGACATTTGGGATTGCGTTGTTCTCGATGTTATTGATTTACGGGAAAGATGTGGGTGATGATGGGGGTGTGAGGATGAACGGATTGGTGGGATGTATTTTGTGTTTAGTAGCGGCTCTGGTATTTACCAGATTTCGAGAAAAGAAGATCGAGGCTTAATATTTACCGCCAAGATCACCAAGTACGCCAAGAATTATCGTCCTCTTATTGGGATTTGGGTTGTGTGTTGTGGCGGCGGGGGTTTTTACTAAGTTCAAGGAAAAGGGGATGAAGGGCACGTGGAAATGAACGAAAGAACCACGGGGCGACACAGGGATAGATGAAGGAACCACGGCACGGAGACACGGACACGGAGAATAAATTTTGGAATCGCAGAGGAGCGGTGAAATAAATTCGATCGGCCTAACGAGTGATGTTGTTGGGGCGCGTGTAAATCATTTGCATGACGTTTATGTTACGCATAGCAAAAGCCGCTTCGCAATAGCTGAGGTAGTAATTCCATTTGCGACTGAAAGTATCGTCGAAACCGAGTTTAATGACTTCAGCGCTATTCGCATTGAACTTTTCGTACCAAACAGAAAGTGTTTTCGCGTAGTGCAATCCCATGTCCTTTAAATCAACCAGCGTGAGGTCGCCGGTTTTGTTGATTGCATTGTTGATTGCGGCAACAGAAGGAAGTAGTGTGCCAGGGAAAATATGTTTCTGTATCCAATCAACGCCATTGCGCAAATTTTCAAATCTGGAATCAGGACAAGTAATAACTTGAATTGCGAGAATGCCGTCTCTCTTCAATAACTCGTGACATTTTCTAAAATAAGTTTCCAGATAATCTGCACCTACTGCTTCGAGCATTTCGATTGAAACAATTTTGTCGAATTTGCCGGTAATTTTTCGGTAGTCCTGCACAACAACATCTACATGATGAGAGAGATTGTGTTCGGCCACTCTTTGTTTAGCCAATTTGTATTGTTCTTCGGAAATTGTAACTGTAGTTACTTTGCAGCCATATTTTTCTGCAATGTGAATGGCATTTCCGCCCAACCCGCTTCCAATTTCAAGGACATGATCGGTAGACTTTAATTGCAAATGCTGACAAAGGCGGTCATACTTTTCATACTGGGCTTGTTGCAAGTTTAGATGCTCGTCTTTGAAATACGCAGCAGAATATGTCATCGAAGGATCAAGAAACAGTGCGAAGAATTCGTTATTCAAATCGTAATGCGCAGAAACATTTTTGCGTGATCCAGCTAATGTGTTGCCTCTTCTTAAGTGTGTGAGCGTATTAAATCCTTTCAGAATGTTAAGTAACGCGGATTGTGTTGCACTTCCGGAAACAGTTGGAGCATTGTCAACATTCAGCAGAAACCATTTGATAACATTGGTTATATCGTCTGTTTCCCATTCTCCTTCAACGTAAGCCTCGCCGAAACCAACATCGCCAAAAAGCACACAGCGTTTGAAAAAATTAGTGCTGTTGATTTTTATTTGTGCAGAAATTTCGCCTTCTCCATTTCCAATAGTCACAGACTCCCCAGATGGCAAAGTAATAACCAAGCTTCCGAGTGACATGTTCGAAAGCATTTTCATTACCGTCTTTTGATAAAATCCGGGTTTTACCGAGGTATTGGATTGGGGTTGCATGGTCGTTACAAACTTACGATTTGTACTTTAGTATTACATACGATTCTGCAAATTCGTCGGATTTCGAAACGTACTATTTATTTGATTTTCGAAATACGTCTCTTTGCAGTTCAACCTGACTCTTTTTCTTGCGATATGGTATTTTTTTCATCCATAATAAGAAGGCATTCCAATGAATCAAAGAAATGATTCTCAACGGAATGAATGGAAAACGCAGGGCATACCATGTCAAATTGCCAGATGTCAGTTTGCGTATTGTTCCGGTTAACGTACTGATGAAAACCTTATTCTCATCCTGAACAGTGTCAATCCTGATATTCAGTTTTTCACCTGGAATCGCAAAGTTGAAATCGAAATTGGCATCATGATTGAAAAAAGGGGACACGTAAAAATACTTGGTCGTGTTCAAATGAAATTTTTCACCGTTATAATTTTCGTGAGACAATAGATAGGGTTTCATTTCACGGAACGTATTGCTGACCTCGGCTATAGAACAAACAGGATTGTTGTTTTTATCGTAGCAGAAATAAAACGAAACAGGGTTGAAATTGTAACCGAGGACGTTCATTCCTGTGAGCAGCATGATTTTTCCATCCGCGTTTGTCACTCCGTTTTGAGAGAGATAATCAAGGATGTGTTGTTTTGTGGTCTTTGATTGATCTGGATTTTCTAAAGGCAATTGGAGATGTTCACGATCACGAAAACTAAAGAAGTTGAATCTGTTTCGGGAGAACATGAAATATTTCTTCGCTAAAGAATCTATTTCATCGAGATCAACATAGAACATGAAGACGTTGTAATGGAACCGGTGACCTTTTGGTTCCAATCGGTTGTGCATTACGAGGGCTTTATATAGACAGGAATTTGCCACAGATTTTGTTGATTACTCTAATCTCATTTAACCGCCAAGGTCACCAAGTTCGCAAAGATTAGCAACTATAATAATTTACTGCACAATTCTACTGCCGACATGTATGCGTCTTCATGAAAACCATAGCAGAAATAACTTCCACAAAAATTGATCGGGCTTTATATAGACAGGAATTTGCCACAGATTTTGTTGATTACTCTAATCTCAT
>CAZBYM010000158.1:5853-8513 GCA_964495745.1 uncultured Chryseobacterium sp.
ATAATTTACTGCACAATTCTACTGCCGACATGTATGCGTCTTCATGAAAACCATATCTGAAATAGCTTCCGCAGAAATAAATCGGTCCGGCTTCATTCAGCTTTGGTAAATCTTCCTGCGCTTTCATTGCTGGAACATCGAATAACGGGTGCTCGTAAACAATCGTTTTGATTACTTTCTCTTTCGCTACACGCCCTTCCACGGGATTAATTGAAACAAAATAATTCTTGCGGTCTGAAACACCCTGCAAACTATTCATCCAATATATTGTGGTAGGCAGTGATTTTCCATTTTTTTCTTCGATGCGATAATTCCAGCTGCTCCAAGTCGATTTTGTTTTCGGCATTATTGACTCGTCGGTATGAACCATCGCTATGTTCTCCTGATACTTAAATTTTGATAACAAGCGTTGTTCATCAGCGGTAGGTTGTACTAACATTTTCAATGCCTGATCACCGTGGGCGGCAATGATGACTTTGTCGAAATGAAAAAGTTTCCTGTTCCCAGTTTCCAGTTCGACTCCGTCAATTGTTCTCCTTACAGCCGCGATCGGGCTGTTAACGAGAATTCGGTCTTTGAATGGAGCAATGAGAATTTTCTTGTATGATTCACTTCCATTGACACACGTGTACCATTGATGTTGCGTATTCAATCCAAGAAAACCATGATTCTGAAAAAAGCGAACGAGTGTTACAATCGGGAAATCGAGAATCAATTCCATTGGTGTGCTCCACACGGCAGAGCTCATTGGAATAAGATACTTCCAGAGCATGTCTTCACCGTATTTGAATTCATCAATAAATTGTCTGACAGAATAATTCTGATACTTGGGCAGATCAAGAATAGCAACACTCTCTTTATTGAATCGTGAAATCTGCTTCAGCATCTTGATGTAGCGAAAATTGAAAATATTTTTTCGTTGTGCAAAAAGTCCATTCAACCCGCTTCCACAATATTCAAGTCCGGAGTCAAGATGCTGAACACTGAACGACATGCTTGTTTTCTTTACCGGAGCGTTGATCTCTTTGAATAGTGCGCAGAGATGAGGATACGTTTCATAATTAAACACCATGAATCCGGTGTCCATAAATACAGGTTGGCCATTCTCATCAACAGAAACAGTATTTGTATGTCCACCGATGTAATCGTTTTGTTCAAATAGCGTGATGTCATACTTCTTTTGAAGAAGATGTGCGCAGCCCATGCCTGCGATTCCTGTTCCGATGATAGCTAATCTTTCCATTATTCGTTGGTTGCCTGCGGCGCTCTACTCGGGGACACGGCGAAACGGTGACGTACTTTGTATGCGAAGTCCACGCGGCAACGGCGGATCGCTGAAGCGATCTGTATTATTTCTTTCTGAATAAATAATGACTGACCATCCATTCGTTTCCGTTGTTGAAGCCCCAGAGTTCGGCACAGGCCATGTAGAAAATTCTCCAGTACGACCACCATTTCAAAGCCTGATCTTTTCCGTACGTTTTTTCAAATAGTGGCATGATATTCTCTTTGTTGCGATCCATGTTTGAGAGCCAAGCTTCTGAAGTCTTACTGTAGTGCATTCCATTCACGATCCAATGTTGCTCAATGTTGAGATCATCATTGAAATACGAAAACAAATCATCACCAGGCATAATTCCGCCCGTGAAAAAATATTTACTCATCCAGTCTGTTTCATCAACCACTTCGAACTTGTAAGTAAATACTTTGTGCGTAAATATATGAACGAATAGTTTTCCGTTTTCTTTCAGTACATCCGCAACAAGTTTCAAGAGCTTTTGGTAATTGCGCATGTGCTCAAACATTTCCACAGAGACGACTCTGTCGAATTTTTTGTCAATCGAAAAGTTGTTGATGTCGCAAGTAATCACTTCGAGATTTGAAATACCCCGAATCTTCGCTTGTCCGTCAATGTAAATTTTCTGTGTTCCGGAATTTGAAACAACAGTGAATTTGCTATTCGGAAATTTTGCGGCCATGAAAAGCGAAAGTGATCCCCAGCCGCAGCCAAGTTCCATCACATCTTGTCCGTCTTGCAGCTCTGCCCTTTCACATGTTAATTCCAACATGTCCTGCTCAGAAGTATCAATGTCATTTACTCCATCTTTCCAGAAGCCACTACTGTATTTCAAATTTCTGCCGAGACACATCTGATAAAATTCAGTCGGCACTTCATAGTGTTGTTCGTTTGCGTCGGAAGTGTTGATGGCTATCGGAGAATTCTTCAGTTCATTGACGAGATTCGCGAGATGTTGTTTCTGCGCATCAGCACTTCCTCTGTCCTCGTCGCGCAATCGTTGACGCAAGAGTTTTCTGATTCCTACGCGAATGAGAAAATCGGGGATAAGATTTTTTTCGAGGAGATTGGTATACCACATTGGCATCAAAAGTGAATTGTCTGCATCGGTTTTTCCTTCGCGCGCCTCACCTGCTCTCCAAAGGAGAGAGCCTCCACGCGCAAAACCGATTTAGTGTCCATCAACAACATTATTTTGAGAGTGAATTGTCGAATCGGTTGCCCCTTCGCGCGCCTCACCTGCTCTCCAAAGGAAAGAGCCTCCACGCGCCAAACCGATTTAGTGTCCATCAACAACATTGTTTTGAGAGTGAATTGTCTGCATCGGTTTTTCCTTCGCGCGCCTCACCTGCTCTCCAAAGGA
>CAZBYM010000159.1:0-8503 GCA_964495745.1 uncultured Chryseobacterium sp.
TAAACATCACTTCTCTTTCAGCTGGAACATATTCAGTTGCAATTGAAGGTGAGTCAGGAAAAACTACTTACACGTTTGTGAAGAAGTAATTCCTGAATTAACTGAAGCCCGTTTCATCGCCACAAGATGAGACGGGCTTTTTGTTATAGTTAAATGAGGTGAGTTACTCAAATTGCGAAAGACTATTTCTTCACTCATCGCATACAACCTTCCATCCATCCGCTTACCTCTACTCGTCGTCTAAATAGTCGGAATAAGTGCATTTCGCTCCGTAAATTTGTGTCAGATATTTCGGAAGTGTGATGAAAAATATTCTTCTCCCAGTTATTGCAGTGAGTATGGCGTTGATTGGAATCGGTTACAGCGCCTGTCATGAGAGTAAAGCAGATGCGAAAGAGGTTCGTTCGGCGAATCAGATCCGCTCAGAAATCACTCAATTCGAAATTGTACTCAAGGAACTTAATTCCATCAATGATCAGCGCATTACTTCTTATGGTGAAGAAATGGGCGTAACATCAAGCAGTCAAGGATTGGAACAGATTACCAAACGAAAAGAAATACTTGAGAACGCGCGCTTACGACTTGAGTATCATCGGTTGCAGCTGATTCAGGCCGATACAACCAATGAAACCAGAAATGAAATTCAACTGAAGGAACTTGCGGAGGATCTGGCTCAACTCAAAATCAATGGGGAGATAATCAGAGCTGGAATTGGCGGCGAAGTGAATACAAGAGTCACGAAATAAGAAAAAGGGGAACGGGTGTAGTTTTCATGGGTTTGTTCACTACAATATTCCCCCTAAAAAGTCCGCTTCGGCGGACTTTTTCATTTCCTACCTTTGGTACATGATATCCAAGAGAGGATCAAGGCCTCTGGCACTTTTTTATGTTCTCGTATTTTATGTTCTCCTGCAATTCTCGTGGTGGGCTTTTCTATTGGTGCGCACCAACAATCAAGTTGCTGAATTGCAAGTAGAAATTTTAAATCAACAAATTGGGAATGCTCCTGATATTGCTTCCACATCAGTTTTCATCGAGAAGAAAAAAAAGTTGGATGACGATCTTCACAAAAGGTGGATGATGATCATTGGCGAAGGCGCTGTTTTTATTGTCCTCCTCGCCTGGGCAATCATGCGTACAAGAAGTGGATTTAAGCGCGAAGCACGAGTAGCTGAACAACAGAAGAATTTTCTCCTCTCAGTAACTCATGAATTGCGCTCGCCGCTTGCTTCAATTGGATTGCAGGCAGAGACTTTGCAAAAGCGAGAACTTCCGAAAGAAAAGCAAATGCAAATTCTTTCACATGTTCTTGAAGATACAGCCCGACTAAACGCACTCATCGGAAATATTCTTCTTGCAGCCCGAATTGACAGTCACGCATTCGCTTTGCAAAAACAAAATCGTAATCTTTCTGCATTTGTAGAACAATTGGTTGCGAAGATTGAAAGCGGAATTGGTCAAAATCACATTTTTCAAGGAACAATCACTAAAGATCTGGAAGTGAATTTTGATGATCAAGCAGCATATTCCATTTTTACAAATCTTCTGGAAAATGCAGTAAAATATTCTCCGCAAGGCTCTTCAATTTCAGTTGACCTTACGAGCGTGGGAAATACTATTACATTTTCTGTAAGCGACCGTGGAAAAGGAATTCCTGATACAATCAAGAAATCAATCTTCGAACGTTTCTACAGATCAGGAAGTGAAGAAACGAGAAGCAGCAAAGGAACGGGGCTCGGACTTTACATTGTAAAATATCTTGCAACAATGCACAACTGGGATGTTGCTGTGAAAGATAATCCGGGCGGAGGAAGTATTTTTACTGTGAATATTACACGTGCATAATATGAACAACAGAAAAGCGGCATTGATTATTCTTGATGGCTGGGGAATTGGCGATGGCAGTCAGGCCGATGCAATTAAGCATTCGCATACTCCATTCTACGATCAGCTTATCGCAACTCAACCCTGGTCAACTTTACGAACCTCAGGAGAAGATGTTGGATTGCCGGAAGGGCAAATGGGAAATTCTGAAGTTGGCCACTTAAACATTGGCGCAGGACGCGTAGTGTATCAGGATCTCGTAAAAATCAATATTGCCTGCAGAGAAAAAACGATCGACACACATCCTGAAATTCTTGCCATGATTAATCATGTGAAGAGTTCCGGAAAATCACTACACCTGATGGGCCTTGTTTCTGATGGCGGAGTACATTCATCGCAAGATCATCTTCATCACATTCTTGATATCTGCAAACATCATGGATTGAAAAATGTTTTTGTTCATGCATTTACAGATGGTCGAGACACAGATCCTAAAAGTGGATTGCAGTTTGTGACAAAACTTGATCAGCACATTAAGGCGACAACAGGAAGTCTGGCAACAATTACCGGACGTTATTACGCGATGGATCGCGACAAGAGATGGGAGCGCGTGAAAATTGCATATGATGCGCTTGTGAATGGAATAGGTCACGAATCTTCTTCTGCCGAAAGTGCAATTCGCGAATCTTATGAGAAAGGTGTAACTGATGAATTTATTCTTCCTGTAATTCTTGATAAAGCAGGAACAATCAAGGAAGGAGATACGGTGTTCTGTTTTAATTTCAGAACTGATCGTTGCCGTGAAATTACGGTTGCTCTTACACAAAAAGACTTGGCAGAACATGGAATGAAAACTATTCCGTTGTATTATGTAACGATGACCAACTACGACAACACGTACAAGAACGTTCATGTTGTCTATAGCAAAGAGGATTTAAAAAATACAATTGGTGAAATTGTTTCGTCGAATGGAAGAAAGCAAATCCGGATTGCTGAAACTGAAAAATATCCGCACGTTACTTTCTTCTTCTCTGGAGGAAGGGAAGAACCATTTGCAGGAGAAAAAAGACTCATGGCGTCTTCTCCCAAGGTTGCAACGTATGACCTTCAACCTGAAATGAGCGCAAAGGAAGTAACCGACAAAATTGTTCCTGAACTTGAAAACGGAACAGCTGATTTTATTTGTCTCAATTTCGCAAACCCGGATATGGTTGGTCACACCGGTGTTTTTTCTGCGGTTGTGAAAGCCATTGAAACTGTTGACGCGTGTTTGAAACGTGTTGTTGAAGCTGGCCGGAAACAGAATTACTCGTTCATCATTATTGCTGATCACGGCAATTCAGATTTCATGATTAATCCTGACGGAACACCAAACACTGCGCATACAACTAATCCAGTTCCGTGTATTTTGGTTGACGATCGCTACAAAAAAATTAAAGATGGGCGTTTGGCTGATATTGCTCCGACGCTTTTGAAGTTGATGGAGTTGGAGATTCCATCGGAAATGACAGGCGAAGTTTTGGTTTGAATTTCTCAGCGCCATTACCTCGGCTCCCCACCACTGAGGGCAGGCGCTCGGTCTGACAACCAGCACGGTCGACAAATGCTCCAAAAGTTGTCTTTTACAAATACAGGGAAACGAAGTTAATCTCCACTTCTCGCCACAACCAGCTGTTTCCGCAGCGTGTATTCTTCAGTAACAGCTTCAAAGAAATACATTCCGCTAGGAGACGAACTTCGTTCTAAAGAAATCCTTAAATCAGTTTGTGTATTCGCAGGACAGAATAAAGAATATGAGTAAATAAGGGCGCCTGTCACAGACCAGATATTGATTTGCACGGTTTCGTCTTTTTGCGAATCAAACTGCATCAGAAAATTTCCATCCGATGAGGGATTTGGATTGATCTCTACACTGGAAGAATAACTAGCCGCTTGGTACCTTCCGTCAGGCGCAAATTTTACGAAATAAAAACGCGGTGGATCGTTTATAGTTCCGGAAGCGCCAACGCCAAAAAAACCACCATCATGTAATTGGATACCATAACTGATTCCTTTCAGCAAAGTCACTGAATCGCGATCAGTAATATGTGCCCCAACACCAAAGTTGCGCTCCAAATCAAATGGAACCAACCATGCACCCCCATTGTTGTAAGGCGTAGTACACGCAATCATTTTGTCTCCCGATAAATTTAATGGTGGTGAATTCCAAGTGGATTGATTTGCGAAAAGATACATACGAAGCAGATATTCATTCGTCATGTTTCCATTCTGGTCGTATTCTCTCCAAAAAGTTTGTTCTACATTAAACAGCGGATGTCTCTCTGGAAATAACACAACAATTGTCCCATCGCTTTTTGTGAAAATTCCTCCGAGACTATATGGTATTGTGTCATTCAAACCGTAAGGATATTTTATCCAAACAAGGTCTCCAACCGAGTCATACTTTGCGATGTAGGATTTTGTATTACTGTTGCTTTTATACCCTAATGTTACAACGCCGCCATCGGGGCATGCAGCCATGTAATGCACTACATAATTAAGTAAACTGTCTTGAGCTTTACGCCAGATTTCATTGCCCAACTCATCGATCTTAATTAAGGTTGGCTCTCTATCCCAACCAGAGTAGTTAATTCCACACGCGAGCATGAAACAACCATCCTGCATCTGAACAAACTGGTGAATTTCATCCCAATATCCACCCGAGTAATATTTCTCCCAAAGTACAGTCCCGTTGGAATCCACACTAAGGGTTCTAACTCCACGATAATTTCCAGCCGGGCTGAATTCCCGGACACCGGCGAAAACATAATTTCCATCTTTTGACTTAAGTATATTTCCCCAGAAATCTTGAATATTCGAGTCTCCTATACTTTTTTCCCACAAGAGATTGAGATTAGAATCTAACCGTGCAACATAATAGTCGAAGCCTTCGAACGGAGAAGGAATAATGTCTGACCTTCTATACCCTATTATAACTATATCCTTGCTTGGAAGTTCATCAGCGTACAGTAACTGCTCTCCTTCCCCAGGTCCATACGAGCGCTCGTACATCAGATATTGATTCTGTGCGTTGGTTGAGATCCAAATCGCAAGAAACGAGGCAACAAACCAGATACGCGATAGTGTCATTTTCACTTGTTTCAGAAATCAATTTGTTAATTGCGATGAATGATAAGTTGCTTTATACTATGATTTCCGTTCTCCATAGTAAATTTAACGAAATAAACGCCATCGGCAACTTGATGTGTTGGCAATAACACGGTTTGCGATACTGCCAGCTGAGTTGTGAAAACAATCTGCCCATTCAAGTTAAACAACTCCATAGTGCAGCCTTGATTTTCAGGCAGAATAACACTGATTGTCCCCGTGGATGGATTTGGAAATTCCGGAAGAGATGACTGGGAATGTTTTGGTGTAGTTCAACTGTGGCAATAACAGACTGAATTGTTGAGAAAGCACAATGTGCAATTAACAATAGTAAAAGAAGAAAAAAAAACCCACCAAGGAGGACATCCCGGCGGGTCTTTTTTTACGGAGCAAAGCAGCGGTCCCAGCTTTACCCGCGGCAACCTATAGCAGTTCCGTGGTCACCGTTAGTATAACTAAACGCTTCTCTAAAAGTTACAGAGAAGTTTTGTTAATTATTTTTTTGTCAAAACTTTCACAGAAGAGCCGGCAGCTTCACGCGTACGTTGAACCGGAACAGAAGCAATATGTCGCTCAGCTTCCTGTTCAGCGCGCTTCTCATCTTCCACTGTTGCCACCGACAAAAGTGTTTCCTCAATATCTCCACGTGAGAAAATTTCCATCACTTCCGCAGCTGTACGTCCTTTGTCTTCCGTGCTCTTCTTCTCGATCAATTTTGTAGTTCCGTTTTTCTTCTGCTCCACTCCCGTCCCGGCTCCACCATATCTGATCGCAGGAAGTCCGGTCGTTTTGATTATGTCGAGCAGATGCTTCGCGTGGTGTTCTCGAACGTGTTCATATTCGATGAGATCATCGTTCTTGATATCAACGGCCATGTCTGATGCTCCGTAAATTCCTGCAACTACCATGAGTGCAGTACACGTGAGAAGGAAATTTTTCATGCTTGAAGAGTTTTTAGGTAATTTCTTGATTGGTTGAAAATGATCAGTTCGGCGATTAGTGCATTTCCGAGAATGCTTATCCAAAGAGAAATGGAATAGTTGTTGAATCCATCGAGGCCCATCTCGTGAAAAATAATGTGATAAATTCTGAATGACACTGCAGTCAATGCCATCGCGTATGAACGAATCATCCAATACTTGTGAGCAACAAAATTTTTGTCGCGCGCTGCCGTAACAAATCCTTTATAGGTTGTGAAGAACCAGAAAATGGCCATCGCCAGAAAAGCGCCGCGTTCTACGTATCCACCTTTCGCAAAAAATGTCATGTACAATCCTGATGGAGCTCCAATGAGCAATACAACGAAGACGTAAATTTTACCGGAGAGAATGTGAATCTTCTTTCTCTTTTTCAGAATCCAGGATGAAAACTGAATGAGTGCAGCGATTATACACAATGCTCCGGCGCCAATGTGCATGTAAAAACAAATCCGCCAAACAGTTTTCTCAACCAGCACAGCGCGCTCGGCAAGAAACGGCATATTCTGATCAAACGAGAAATAGGGAATTGTGTTCCAAACGAGAAGAAGACTCAATAAAATTGTGGGCACCCAGAAAATCAGAGCGAGCGCAGCCTTCAATGTTAACTTCAATGATGTTGGACGGGCATTCATACGGCTTCAATGATTTAATACCAAATTCACACTATCGGGGCAAAAATCATATCCCGATTGTGCAAGTGGTAAATCCTATATCTCCGTAATGCAGTTTCACCGGATAAGTGTCATCCGGAAGCAAAAAAAAGTATGTTAACGGCTGTTAAAACTTGATCATCAGCTGCAACGCGAAATTGCGGGGTGCGAGTACGTCAGCGGGCCGTGATGTACATTCTCTATTGAACAGATTGTTCGTGACCAAAGAAACCCTGAATGTCTCATTCACACGATACATCATTCGCGTATCAAATTGAAGATCGCCTTTGTTATAAATCTCACGATAATCTCCAATTCCAGGAACAACAATTTCTAACTGGACAAACACTTTGTCAATTGCTTCCATGAAACTATTGTAACGTGCGCTCACACCGAAAGAGAATTTTCCGTAGCTCACTTCGCAATCAAACTTCGCAATGTGACGATAGCGGTACTTCAAAATATTATAGTTTGCTGTGGAGTAAAGCGTGTCGAGCGAATCGTTGAATTCCAATGATCGCGGATCCATATAAGTGTATCCTGCAAGAAGAGTAATGTCGAATTTTCCAATGCTGCCCTCACCCATGATGGAGCAATCAACTCCACGAACACGTGTTGTACCAACGTTGACCGACTGGAATCCAAGACCAAAGAATGGCTCCGTTACCGGATTTCCATATTGACCGAATTTGAATTCCATCATGTTGGTGTATTGCATCCAGAAAATAGCTGCATCGGCGTAGCCTTTCCATTTACCAATGCGAATACCTTGCTTGATTCCTATTTCCGCCGACTGTCCATATTCCGGTTGCAGTGCGTTGTTCGGATATATTTCAAGTCCACCAGCGCTTGTGCGGATATATTTTTCTGCAATACACGGGAAGCGATAACCTTGTCCGTATGATGTGCGAATATATGTTGCCTCTGCAATCTGATAATTTACTCCAACGCGCATTACAGGTCGGAACGGTAGTTTCACCGTATCAGTATTTCCAACTCGAAAAGTGTATTCGGTAACAGCGGTATCAAGACGATAATATTCGAATCGTCCACCTACAGTTACAAAGAGACGATCGAAGAATTTCTTGTCCAACTGCACATATGTGGAAACGTTTCTTCCAACACGTGGTGCTGCAGAATCAATTGAAGTGCCACTTGATGCGTCATCGTATAAATCTGAAACAACATGCGTATACGATCCAACTACTCCGGCGGTAACAGACAAATTATTTTCGAAACGATACTGGTATTGATACTCGCCATAATAGAATTGCGCAAGCGAACCTTGTTCTGTATCGTTATTATTGTCGGTAACAAACAAGCGAGTACGCAATGCGTGGTTGTGTCCTTTTGGTCCATGATAAATAATGAACGGATCAATATTGTAGCGATAGTTTTTGTAATTCTGAATCGCAGAGTCCAAAGGTGTATAAGCCAACGAATCGCTATGCCAGAGAATAAATAATCCTCCCTGCGTTCGCATCATGTTAAAATTTATTCCGGCAGTAAGTCCATCTACTTTTTTGAAACGGTAACGCGAATTAACGTTGAAGCGGAAGCGGTCTTCGGTTTCGAGATATCTATAACCATCGTCTCTGAAAACGTGACCGCCTACCACCAGATCCCATTGTCCGATCTGACGCGAATGACCGAAATTAATTCCATGAAACATTGGATTTCCATTGGGCCACCACTTTAATGAAGCCCGCTGTGGACGATCATAGAAGCCTGAGAACATTGTGATCGTCGACTTCGGTTTACTTGTTGGATATGCAGTTCGAAAATGTATAACACCGTTGAGAGCTGATGATCCAAACAAGGCAGACGACGCGCCTTTCATTACTTCAATCTGAGAAACGTTTTCAATTGGCAGATAATTCCATTTCACATCCTGAGCGTCAC
>CAZBYM010000160.1:0-8482 GCA_964495745.1 uncultured Chryseobacterium sp.
AGGCGTAAACAAGTTTCCATCTGCATACGAAGTAATCATTTTGGGATAACCAACACTTGTATCCTTACTTGTGAATTCCATTCCATTGGCAGAACTATACATCCCTTGAGTTGGATAGTAATACATCAGGAAACTTCCCCCATTCAATGGAGCAGGACCTTCAACTTTTTCTTCTCCAGGATTTACATCTGCAGGATTTTCCTTACAGGAATAAAGCAGAGATACAAGGATCAATGCCGGAATCAATATCTTTTTCATGTCTGTTAGATTTTGATGTAAACCTAAAGCAACATGAATGGGTCGGAAAAAATATTCCGTGAACGCGTCCGTAAATTGAGTGAATGACAGGAAAATCGTAGTGAATGGAATCCGTAATCCTGAAAAATTTGAGAATTACAGCGTCGGGAACACTTTCATGACCTCGTCTTTGTACGACTTACCAATCGGTATTTCGTGCTTTCCGATCACAAGAACTCCGTTTCTTATCGACTGTACTTTATTGGTATTAACCACATACGAACGATGAACCCGTACTAAAAATGGAGCAATAATTTTCTGTTCAAGATCTTTCAATGTAAAACTAACCATGATCTTTTCATCCCCGACGTGAATAAAAGCATAGTTATCGCAGGCTTCAAGAATGGAGATGTCATCGAAAACAATCTTCCTGCTGCTGTTGTTTCCGGTTTTAATAAAAATACTTTCCGCAGTTGCATCGTTCTCCCGATGAAAATTAGCTTGATTCCTGAATTGATGCAAAGCGAGATCAAGTGCAACTTCAATATCCTTCTCATCAAATGGTTTGAGAATGTATCCAAGTGGATTCAAATCCTTCACTCTATCACGTGTTGCTTTGTCGCTAAACGCGGTGATGAAAATTATTCCTGCTCCTACATTCTTAACCAAAGTCGCAAGATCAATTCCGTCAATTTCACTACTCAAGTTTACATCTAACAATAATATATCGGGCTTCTCACTTTCAATTCTCTTCTTTGCCTCAAAAGGCTGATGAGAAACCCCACAGACATTGTATCCAAGATCATCCAGAATTCCTTTCAGATCAGCAGCAATAATTGGATCATCTTCTACAATAAATAATTTCATATGCTTCATACTATTTGCCAGGAATTAATACGGAGACAGTTGTTCCATTTACATGAGTGAATTCTGTCTTTGAACCCAATCGTGTGCCAAGTGAGATAAGTAACTTCATACCAAATCCACTTCCTTCGCCAGTAATTATTTTTGAGCTAACGCCCTTTCCATTGTCCTTCACGGCGATAAGTAATCCATGCGGACTTGCTTTGCAAATAATAGAAATCACACAACCTGACTCATTTCCAAATGCATGTTTGATAGAATTCGTCACCGCTTCATTGATGAATAATCCCAAGGGTACTGCAATGTCCAAGGAAATCTCAACTGGGTCAATGTCAAAATTGATAGAAATGTTCTGTGATGATGCGTGTGAAGATTCAATCGAACGGCATAAACTTGGAATATAATCCATCGGTTTTAAGGCGCTGACTGCATCATTCGCAAATAATTCCTGATGCACAATACTAATAGCTTTTATCCTGTCACGAGCGTCTTTCAACGCCTGTACAGCATGCACATCCGTAATTTCCCGCGCTTGCAGATTCAACATACTCGAAGTTAATTGCAGATTGTTTTTTACACGATGATGAACTTCTCGCAAAAGAACTTCCTTCTCCAGACCTCGCATTTCTACCAATTTCTTGCTGGCCACCAACTCAGTATTGGTGCGGCGCAATACGAGAGTACGGTTGATAATGAAAATGGAAAATCCAAATACAATAACAATGATGACAATAAGTGCGTATCGCAAAAGCTTGTCCCGCTCTTCTTTTTCAATAAGCTTTTCCCTGTCTCTGGTTAAGGCCTCAATACTTCGCTGCTTCTCGGACAAATCATAACTCGTTTGCAGTCGCGACAACTCTGCATTCTTTTCCCTTGAAAGGAGCGTGTCTTTTATGTCAGAATAACGCTTGCTGAAATAATAGGCTTTCGAAAAATCATTGTGCGCTGAATAATATTCGGACAAAGCGAGAGTGAATGATTTAATATAATCAGCAGCTTTTAAACTGTCGGCCAGAGCAAGACCTGTTAGATACGCCGCCTCCTGTTGTGGTGATTTTCCCATACTTCCATATAGTTCTCCGGTATTAAGAAAATAAGGCAAACGCCCATAGTGATCGCCAAGTCGTTGCTTAATTGCATAAGAGCGTGCGTAATATTCCAATCCATCGTCGCTACGCCCCATATCCGTATACAAAGAACCGATGTTGAACAAGACTTGAGATACACCACGGTTATCATGATTTCGCTCCCTGATTCCAAGAGCAAGCATGTAGTATGTGAGTCCTTCTTCCAATTTTTTCTGAATACGACAAATCACACCCATGTTACTGTATGTGGCGGCTATTCCCATTGAATCACGAATCGACTGACGAATTACAAGAGACTTTTGATAAGCCTCCATAGCTTCATCATTCTTTCCTTCCTTCCAATGAATAACTCCAATACCATTCCACGCGTCACCGATTCCTAATGAATCATTCAGTAACTCAAACAGTTCAAGTGCAACGACAAAATTTTGTTGCGCCTGAACCAATTCTCCTTGTTTCGCAAACACCATTCCCATTCCAACGAGATTATTGCCGTGAATGACTTCGAAATGCTTTTCGGCTGCTATCTCGTCCGATTTTCGAAAGGAAGACATCGCATCTTCAAATCGTGAAAAGTCCGATTCGTACTTTCCGAGATCACAATACACACGAGAAGCCATTTCATCCATTCCGGCTTCGTTGTATAAGCGCGCAGACTCTTTATAACTACGTATGGCTTTGGTTGTACTGTCCTGCGTTTTACTGATCTCCGCAATTCGCAAATAAATTTCAGCGGCAGTTCGCTTATCGCCGTCACGTAACGCTGTAGTTTTTGCCTGATCAAAAAGTAGCAATGCTTCAGAAGTATCTGTACGAATAACCTGAACAGCATTCGCGAGTATTTTTCGCGCGGCTCCGGAATCTTTGGCCTGAGAATGAACCTGGATGCTATGCAACGACAACAGAATCAGGAATCCTGTAAGTGCAATACGACAACCAGGAGCATAGTTCACTTCTTGCAAATTCTTAATTCGTTATTCAATGCTAACTGTCAAGCAACTAGTGTGAATGATCAGCATGTCCATCTGCATCTACATTGTTTCGTTCTGTGATTTCATCTCGAAGAATCTGAATCCATCCTGCGTATAGTCTGTCCCACTCACTCTTCACGACTTCCTGATAAATTGTAGAAGCTGGGGCAGCAAATACAGGTTTGGCATTTGCCACATCTTGTGGAGAATCAGAATTCATTGCTGTTCCTCCGCTCGAAACATAATGTGCTGAATCGGATAACAAAACCATACTTCCAGTCCAAAGATTTCCGATTTTCCCATCTCCTTCAGTTTCGTGATACATGAAAATAACTTCTCCCGTTCCATTTGAATCTGCATCATGAACTCCAAGAGATTTTTTCTGGTACTCCAGCCAGACATCACAACAGCCCACAATGAAATCACTGTATTCGTATTTCAGAACCCACTTCGCTTCACCGGCTCTCAAGACATAATGTCGTGCAAAAATTTCCGCTACCTCAGAATATGTTTCAGGATCTTGTTCTGCAGTCAGCTTCTTCCCGAATGCAGGTTTTTCATCCGCCCAGAAATATTGCGGAAGCGCAGAAATTACCAAAACATTTTCGCCGCGGGAATCTGTCCAATATAATGCATCCGATAGATTTCCTTCCCATGGAGTCAAATCAATATTAGGACGGTAATCGGTCACAACAGCAATTGCGGTTTTTACCGGAAGATTCACACTGTCCGCCGAATCAGCTGCAACGGGTTTGTCGGAAGATGGTCCGCATGCAACGAATGCAGCATAGACCAGAGACGAAAATAGGATCTTTTTCATAGAATTTTGTATCGGGTGAAGTTAGGAAATCCACGGCAACCTGAGATTTCATGAAAGCGAAAAATTCATTATTCGATTACAAAATTGTACATTCGTAAGACATGAGTTCCTCCGCATTCAAAGTTGATTCTGCATTACGAATGAACGTAACTGTAGCTTTACTGCTGATCATTATTTGTCCGATTGCGTTGTGGCAATTGTATTTCCGTCATGATCCACAAGAGGCATTTAGTCTTCCACAAAGTCTTTCGAACTATTTGATTGCGGCCGACCGACCTGCTTTTTCTGCAACAAACTTCTTTGCCGAGAAAGTTTTTCTTTTCGAAACGTTGCATTCTCCTTCCAGGCAACAGATCGATTCTGCTATTTCGTCAACAAAAGAAGAGTACATGTATCCGCGTACAACGGTAGACAAGAAATCGATTGTTGAATCCAAAGATGAGCAAGGAAACCAAACTGTCAGTGCTTGGTCAAGCCGTGTTTCTTATCGAAAATCTTTGATGAAATACGAAGTCGCTTTGATTCATCACCACGTAACATTCGATGCAACTGGAAAAATAATCTCTTTGGAAATTCTGGAAGAGAAAGCGCCTACGTATTCTTCGACATTACCGAAGTAGGACATGTAGTTTGACAAAATCGGCTTCTATTACTCCATCGCCATTCTCACGGAATGAAGCTTTTGTTAGTCATTTCAAAAATATCTATTCCAAAACTGCAACACAACCTCAATTCGGTATTTCTAACCCGTTCAAAAAGTGATCCTACGTTCGGATGTCGTTTAATTGAGTCAGAACGCCACGTAATTTCTGTGGCCAGACATCTTTTGCTCAGAATTCAAATTTCCATATCTTTCATGCGCAAACAAACTCAAACTTTTCGTCATGAAATCACACTTACTCGTAATCGCAGTTGTATTGTTTCTATTTTTTGGTAATGAAAGTAAAGCTCAGTGTACCGTTTTCACCAATGTTGTTAATTCTTCAGCGTGTGGTATTACTGCCGTAGCAACTGGAATTGGGTCATCAACTTATACCTGGGATTTTGGAGATGCGTCAACCGGCACTGGAAACACAGTAACTCATACTTACGCAGCGAATGGTATATACAACGTTTGCTGCATTGGCTATGATCTCTCAGGAAATGCTTGCGACACATTTTGCAGTCCTGTTACGATCAGCGGGTGCAATTCAAGTTCCTCTTGTACTGTAGTAGGAACACAAATCGCAACGGGTACCTGTTCGTTTACTTTTATTGCTTCCGGGAGCGGAGCCGTAACGTATGGCTGGGATTTCGGTGACGCACAAACAGGAAGCGGGCCAACAGTTTCTCATACTTATTCTGCCAATGGGACTTATACTGTTTGTGTCGTTGGATATGATTCAAGTGGATTTCCGTGCGACACATTTTGTCAGACTGCAACAGCAACAGGATGTTCAACCTCGTCATCCTGCACAATAGTAGGTACGCAAATTCCGAATGGTCCGTGCTCATTCACGTTTATTGCTAACGGAATTGGTGTAACCAATTACTCATGGACGTTTGGAGATTCTGGAACAGGAATGGGGCCAACTGTTCAACACACGTACGCCGCGAACGGTACATACAATGTTTGCGTTGTTGGTTATGACTCTTCCATGGTACCATGCGATACGTTTTGTATGGTAGTTACAGTCACGAATTGCTCGTCGTCAACTTGTACTGTTATTGCTACACAAATTCCGATGAATGCGTGCACAGTTCAATTTATAGCAACAGGTATTGGAGTTACTACGTACGCATGGAATTTCGGCGATACACAAACCGGAACCGGTGCAACAATTTCTCATACTTACACGACTAACGGAACTTATAACGTATGTTGTGTAGGCTATGATGCTTCAGGCGCTCCCTGTGACACGGCTTGCATTGTTACAGTTATTACAGGATGTGTAAACGGTGTAGCAGAATACTCAAACACAGAAATTTCTCTTTTCCCGAATCCGGTGAACACCGTGCTCAATGTGAAAGTTGATCAGAACATTGTAACCAACTGGCGCATGACCGATATTTCAGGACGAGAAGTGAGCAATGGTTCAATCAATGCATCTGCATTTGCCATCGACATGACTGCGCATGCTGAAGGACTTTACTTCGTGCTGTTCTATGATTTTGAAGGATCGCTGATTGGAGTAAAGGAAGTAGTGAAAGAATAATTTTCAAAGACAATAAGTATCGAAAAAGGTTTGCCTTATCCGCAAACCTTTTTTAATTCCACTCTCCAGTCGTGCTGAAGATCTTCATCGAGACCCGCTATGAGTTTCTCAATTTTTCTAACTTGAGTATCGTACAAGTTGCTGATCACCGCTCCGCTTCTGATTGGAATATTCGTCCTGTGAATAGTACTGATGAAATAAATCAACAATTCAACCTCTGCCTCTTTACTTCCTGTGTATCGAACATACTTCGCAGTAATCCGTAATATTTTCCGAAGACTTTTTTTTGCGAGGTACAAAGTGTCTCGGTTCATAGTCAAAAATTCTCCATCCATAACTTCCTTCACTTGCTGAATATAACCGGGAAGATCGTGTGACTCATAAATCAAAAAAGTCAGAAGTTCTTTATTCTCTTTTTTGAAACGCGCCAACCGCAGTGTTAGTTCTGCAATGCGATGCGGCTCGAGATGTTCGAGTTCTTTTTTAAGCTCATTTACTGTGGCCGATTTCACAATTCTGTTTTGAATTCAACTCAGATTTTAATTCCGATAAGTGTTACATCGTCAACTTGGTCCAGATTTCCGCGCCATTCCACGAAATAGGAAATCAGTTTCTCTTGTTGCTCTTGAGCATTAAGACTTCCTGATTCAACCAGCAATTGCTGCAGTTTCTTGTACTTTATTTTTTTGCCGGCGGGTCCTCCGAATTGATCTGCGAATCCATCAGTAATCAAAAATAGTTCGTCACCACTATTCAGTTCAATCGTATGTGTGGTAAACGCTTTCGTGTTTTCCCATTTTCCCACGGGCTGTTTATCTGGCGCAATGACAATCATCTCGCTATTTCTCAAAATCCACATCGCATTATTTGCTCCAGCCCATTTAACATCAGCGCCACCGGACAATATTGGCTTTCCACTCACTTGATCTTTTCTGCTTATTGCGAGCAATGAAATATCCATACCATCCTGCACATTCTGGTGACTCTTACGGAATGTTTCCACAACAAGTTTCTTCGTTTTGTCCAGAATTTTTCCGGGATCAGATAATCCATATTCATTCACAGCACGATTCAACGCATTTGAACATACAACACTTACCATTGCACCAGGCACACCGTGTCCTGTACAATCGGCTACTGCAAGAAAAACGTGCGTGTTTGTTTTTTCATACCAATAGAAATCACCAGCAACAATATCTTTTGGCAAATAAAGAATGAAAAAATCATCGAATGCTTCCCGAATTGATTCTTCGTCAGGAATAATTGCTTCCTGAATGCGTCGAGCATATGTTATTGAATCGTGAATTGATTTATTCTTTTCATCAACTAACGCTTTCTGCCGCTCAACTTCCTCCTTCTGAACTTCAATAATTTTCTGAGCTCTTCGCGTTTGTTGTAATGCCCGGAAGATGAAAAAAGCCAGGACCACCAATAAAATGAAAGCTCCAGCCACAATAAGCAGTACAATCTTATTTCGCTTGAGTTCTTCTTCCTTTCGTGCTTCCTGAGCACTTACTGCGGCAAGCTGCTCCGCGCTTTTTGCTTTTAACTCACTTTCCCTTGCCTCGTATTCTACCTGAGCAAATTTTTTGACCTGTGCCTCATTCTCTACACTGTCGCGTGCAGCAATATACTTCACATACATTTCCAAAGCTTTGTCAGGATTGCCTTGCATTTTGTATACATCATACAAATGCTCAGATGCGTCTTGAATATTTGTTGGCATTTGACTGGCATCTGCCGCCTGCATACCCATTTCACCATAACGCGTAGACTCCGAAATATTGCCCATTCCCAAATAGGTTCTTGCAATTCCGATCCACGTAATTGCTTTCAGATTTTCGTAGCTGGAAGTCGAGGCAATACTGTCAGCGAAATGCAAATAATTCAACGACTTTTCATATTGACCTGAATCGCGATAGATATCAGCTATTGCAACGTAAATAAATCCTTGCCTGTTACCGTCTTTTGTTGTCTTCGTAATCTCAAGTGCTTCATTCAGATAAATGAGAGCAGTGTCAAGTTTGTTTAACCTTCTGTACACATCACCAATTGTACTCAGGTTAGTTGATATCAAAGTCTTGTTATTCACTTCGCGACAAATACTTAAAGCAACCAGATAATAAGTCAATGCGCGCTCAGGTTGATTTTTAACTCTATAGATCGAGCCCATACTTCCCAAAGTATAAGCAAGCTGGTTCTTATTGCCAATCTGCATTGCAAGAATACGCGCACTATCATAATAAACCAAAGCATGAGCATCATCATTCTGCATGCGATACATTTCACCGATTGCACTGTAACTTG